>CAYQQT010000007.1:15824-19797 GCA_964419375.1 uncultured bacterium | reverse complement strand
AAGCAAAGCGGGTAGACCGCGGTGGGGGGACATGGGGGGCCCTTCGAGGCCCCCCATGTTTAAAGGGAGAAAGCACATGATCCGAGTCTTGAATCCGGTGGGAGTGGTCAAGAGCCAGAGCGTGGCGGTGCCGCCGCTGCCGCGGGAATGGGCCGGGCGTACCGTTGGCTTCCTGGACAACACGAAATCGAACTTCGACCGGCTCACCGCCGACCTCGGCGAGCTGCTGCGCGACAAGTACGGCGTCAAGGCCATCGTGCACCGGCGAAAGGCCAACGCCTCCACGCCCGCTTCCGCGGAGCTGATCGCCGAGCTGGGCAAGGAATGCGACGTCGTGTTCGCGGGATCCGCCGACTGAGGGTCGTGCACGTCGTGGAGTCTCCACGACACCATCGCGCTCGCCAAGGGCGGCACGCCCGCCGGGCTCATCGGCACCACGGCCTTCCAGGGCCTGGCCATCAGTGAGATGGCCTCGCTCGGGGTGTCCGGCCTGCCGCTCCTCGTGGTCCAGCATCCGCTGGGAGGCGAGCGCCCCGAATCGATCGCCCGCCGCGCGCACCAGGCCTTCGAGCAGCTCGCCGCGCTGGTCGGATCCGTGGGCACCGCACCCGCTGCCACACTCATCGCGAACAACGCGCCCACGGCCGAGCGCGATCTTCTCGTGAACGCCGACGACGTCTTCACGGAGTTCACCGCGCGCCAGTGGGCCGACGGGTTGCCCATCGTGCCGCCCACCGAGGAGCGCGTGCTGGCGATGCTGGGCACCCGCGACGGCGCCACCGTGCGCGGCGCCATGCCGCCGCTGTGGCGGCAGGTCTCGCTCGAAAAGCTCGCCGTCAACGCCGTCATGGCGGGCTGCGAGCCGGCCGCGTTCCCGGTCATCGTGGCCGCGGTGGAAGCGATGCTCGATCCCTCCTTCAACCTCTACGGCGTGCAGGCCACCACGCACCCGGTGGCGCCGCTCATCGTCGTGCACGGAACCTACGGGCGGCGCATCGGCGTGCACGCGGGTAGCGGGTGTTTTGGCCCGGGCTTCCGCGCCAACGCCACCATCGGCCGCGCCATCCGGCTGATCTTATTGAACGTGGGCGGGGCGTGGCCGGGGCTCTTCGACATGGCCACGCAGGGCAGTCCCGCGAAGTTCGGCTACTGCATCGGCGAGAACGTCGACGCCTCGCCGTGGGGCCCGCTGCAGGGGGGCGACGCGGTGACGGTCTTCGGCGGCGAGGCGCCGCACAACGTGAACGACCACGTGTCCACTTCGGCCGCGGGCATCCTGACCACCATCGCCGATACCGCGGTGACGCTCGGCTCCAACGTGGGCTGGTTCCTCAGCCAGAGCCAGCTGCTCGTCGTGCTCGGCCCCGAGCACGCCCGGACCATCGCCGACGACGGTCTCACGCGGGCGGACGTGCAGACCTTCATCTACGAGCACGCGCGGCAGCCGCTGGGGCTGATGCAGCAGGGCGGCATGTGGGGCATGCACGACTGGCCGCGCTGGATGGTGGCGACCACGGATCCCGGCGCCCTCATGCCACGCGTGTCCTCTGCGGCGGACGTCCTCGTCATGGTCGCCGGTGGCCCGGGCAAGCACTCCGCGGTGGTGCCCAACTGCACCTTCAGCCGCGCGGTGTCCCGCGCGATCTCGACGTGATCGCGCGCTGCTGAGCCCGCTCGCGCACGGGATGACACGCCGCCGCCGGCCGCGCGCGAGCGCGCGGGATGTTAGAGAACGGGGGGGGCTGGACGGCCCCCCCGTTTCCGCCCGGCCATCGCGACCGGCCCGGCGACACCCCGGTTCCCCCCGCGCGCCAGTGGCGCGGCGGCGCTCGCCGTGTACGTGGTCACGCTCACCGACACCGTGTCGGGCGGCGACAGCGGCGAGCTCATCGCGGTCGCGCGGCTCGACGACCCGCTGCACGTCTACATGCAGCAGCGCTTCTGGCAGCAGGCGCTCGTGATCGTGTGCGCGCTGATGGCGCTCGGCGGGACGGAGATCGTGCGCCTGCTTCCGAAGAAGGCGGCCGTACCCGTGGGCTGGGTGGTCGCGATCGGCCTCTCCGCCGCGCTCGTGGTCGAGCATTTCCCCGACATGCTGATGCACCGCAATCCCGTCGTTCGCAGCTACGGCGAGGCGATGCTCGCCTCGGTGGCGCCGCACGGCGTGCTCGTGGTGTCGAGCGACGAGGCGATCGGCAGCGTGCGCTACCTGCAGCAGGTGGAGGGTCTGCGGCGCGACGTGCGGGTGGTGCCCGTGGGGATCATGGGGCTGCCGTGGTTCCGGGGGCTGGCGGCGCGGCACTGGCCCGAGTTCGTCGTGCCGCCGCGTGGCTTCACGTTCCGGGAGTTCCTCGACGCCAACGCCGGACGCACGCCGGTGTTCGTCGCCAACCGCGTGCCGTGGCTGCACACGCTCGAGCAGCGCTACTCGCTGTGGCCGGTCGGGCTTGCCGAGCAGGCGCTGCCGAAGGGGCAGGAGCCGCCGCCGGGCTGGGTGGAGCGCGCGGAGGCCGCGCTCGCGCGCGTGGATCCCGCGCTCGCTCTGCGCCTGCCGGCGTCGTCGTGGGAGCACGGCATCGGCGTCGCGTACTGGAAGCTGTACGAGCGGCTCGGCGCCGCCGTGGTGCAGGCGGCGGCACGCCGAGGCGACGACACCGCCGCCCACGAGCGGGCCGTGCGCGTGCCGCAGACGCTGGCGGCGCGCCAGCCGTCGGTCTCGGCCACCGTCTACAAGAACCTGGGCGTCGCCTACCATCCCTGTCGCGCACCCGTCCGGACGCCGCCGAGCGCATGGTGGCCGCGTGGCGACGCTACCTCGAGATCGCGCCCGCCAACGATCCCGATCTCGGCAACATCCGCCTCCTCGTGGCGGAGGCGGAAGGCACGCTCAAGCGCGCCGCGCCGGCGCCGCGCTGAGCCGCGGCGGCACGCTCAGAAGAACGAGGGCGCCGAGCAGGAGCACGGCCCCCACCGCGCCCGCGGCGCCGAGGCGCTCCCCGAAGAACAGCACGCCGAGGAGCGTGGCGGTGAGCGGCTCGAGGAGCGCCACCACTGCCGCCACCGACGCGCTCACGTGCCGCAGGCCGATGGTGTAGAGCGCGTAGGCGGCGCCCGTCGTCACCACGCCCAGGTAGAGCAGCCACAGCCACCCCGCCGCCAGCTGTCGCATGGCGTCCGGCGCCGCGAAGGCAGGCGCGAGCGCGAGCGCGCCCACGACGAAGTTGCCGGCGGCCAGCGACAGCGGCGCCGTGCGCGTGAGCGAGGCCTTGGTGATCACCACGTAGAGCGCGTACGACAGGCCGGCGAGGAGCGCGAGGGCGGCGCCGCCCGCGAAGCGCGCCGAGACGTCGGCCGCCGAGCGCGGCCCTACGATGAGCAGCGCGGTGCCGAGCATGCCCACGCCGAGGGCCATCCCCACGCGGGCGGTGAGGCGCTCGCCGAGAAAGGCCGCGGCGAGGGCGGCGATCATGAGCGGCGCCGAGCAGATGGCGATGAGCGCGGTCACCGCGATCCCGGTCATCGACACCGCCGTGAAGTACGCCGCCTGGAAGACCGCCATGCTGAGGCCCATCGCCACGCAGCGCCATCGGTCCTCGCGTGCGATGCGCAGCGGGCCCGTGAGCGCGCGTGCGCCCGCGAGCAGGAGGACGGCGGCGAGCAGCATGCGGGCGGCGCCGATGACGAGCGGGTGCGTGCCGTCGCGCGCGATGAGCACGGTGGTCACGGAGCCGGTGGTCCCCCACGACATCGCGGCGAGGCCGATCAGCACCAGACCGCGAAGGGGCGCCGGTCTTGACGGGGCGGGCACAGGCCGTGATGATAGCGTGCCCGTCATGATCTGGCACGATCTCGCGCACGAATACCACACGGCCATGACCACGCAGCCGATGCTGGGGCCGCCCTGCATCGAGAACGTGTGGACGCTCGGCGACAAGCCGTTCAACATCCAGCGGCTGACCCTCGGCTCGCACCT
>CAYQQT010000007.1:13786-15724 GCA_964419375.1 uncultured bacterium | reverse complement strand
TCATCGCCGAGAACCTCGCCAACGTCACCACGGTGGCGGGACGGCGGATGACGGTGGGGGCGTTTCCGCTGCGCGTGCGCGGCGGCGACGGCGCGCCCGCGCGCATCTTCGCGGTCGAAGAATGACGGTCGGCTTCATCGGCGTCGGGCGCATGGGCCTGCCGATGGCCGGCCATCTGCTCGACGCCGGCCATGGCCTCGTCGTGCACGACGCGCGCCCGGCGGCCGCCCAGCCATTGCTCGACCGAGGCGCCATGCTCGCCGATTCCCCGCGCGCGGTGGCGGAGGCGGCGGACATCGTGATCACCATCGTGCCGTCCTCGCGGGAAGTGGAGGCGGTGGTGGCCAACCTGTTGCCCGCGCTGGGGCCGCTCCACCTGCTCGTGGAGATGACGACGTCCGACCCTGCCGTCACCCGCCGGCTGGCGGCGCAGGTGGTGGCGCGCGGCGCCCGCTTCATCGACGCCCCCGTCTCCGGCGGCGTGAAGGGAGCGGTGGAGGGCACGCTCGCGATCATGGTCGGGGGCGACGCGGCGGACGTCGAGCGCGCGCGCCCGCTGCTGGAGCGCATGGGCAAGCGGATCTTCCACGTGGGCGCCGTGTCCACCGGGCACGCGATGAAGCTGGTGAACAACGTGACCTCGGCCGCCTGCCTCGTGGCCACCGCGGAGGCGGTGGCGGTGGCGACGCGCGCCGGCATCGATCCCGCGCGCGCGGTGGAGATCATCGCCGCCTCCAGCGGCCGCTCCAATGCCAGCGACTGGAAGTTCCCGCAGTTCATCCTCTCCGGCCGTTTCGACGCCGGCTTTGCGCTCGCGCTCATGACCAAGGACGTGAACGGCTTCGCGCGCCTGGCGGAGGAGCTCGGCTTCGACGCCCCGGTGTGCGCGGAAGCCACGGAGTATTTCCGTCGCGCGATGACGGCCGGCCTCGGCGACGCCGACCACACCGCCATCGTCAAGCTGATCGACAAGGAGAAGTACCCATGAACATCGGATTCATCGGCACCGGCACCATGGGCCAGCCCATGGCCGCCAACCTCGTCAAGAAGAACTTCGCGGTCATCGCCTACGACGTCGTCCCCACCTGCCTGGCGGCGGCGGTCAAGCTGGGCGCCGTCGCCGCCGGCTCCGCGGCGGAGGCGGCCAAGCGCAGCGATCTTGTCGTCACCATGCTGCCCTCCTCCTCGCACGTGGAAGCGGTCTATCTCGGCCCCGGTGGCGTGCTGGAGGGCGTGTCCCCGGGCCGGCTCTGCGTCGACATGTCGACGATCGATCCCGCCGTCTCGCGCCGCGTGGCGGCCGCCCTGCAGGCGCGCGGTGTCCGGTTCATCGACGCCCCCGTGTCGGGCGGCGTGCCGCGCGCGACGGACGGCACTTTGGCGATCATGGTGGGCGGCGCGCCCAAGGACGTGGAGGAGGCGCGCCCGGTGCTGTCGGCCATGGGCGCCAACGTGATCCACGTGGGCGCCGTGGGCAGCGGCGAGGTGGCCAAGCTCTGCAACAACCTCATCGCCGGCGTCGCCGCCGTCGCCGTGAGCGAGGCGTTCCGTATCGCCGAAGGCTTCGGCGTCGATCCCAAGGTGCTGACGGACGTCATCTCGAAGTCCTCGGGCAACACCTGGCTCATGGAGAACATGCATCCCGTGCCCGGCCTCGTCGCGAAATCCGCATCGACGAACGGGTACGCGCCGGGCTTCATGACCGACCTCATGGCGAAGGACCTCGGCCTCGCCGTCAACGCCGCCCGCGAGCTGCGCGTGCCGATGTTCGTGGCGCCGGCGGCGCAGCAGGTGCTGCGCCTGGCGTCGTCGCACGGGTATGGAAGAAGAGACTTTACGTCGGTCTACGAGTTTCTGAAGAGGTCGAGCGGCGACGCGCCTGTTTAAGATGGGGGGCCTCGACCGGGCCCCCCAAGCCCCCCGACGCTCGGAAGCGCC
>CAYQQT010000007.1:9673-13686 GCA_964419375.1 uncultured bacterium | reverse complement strand
CCCGACGCTCGGAAGCGCCCCGGCGAAGCCGCGGCGCTCCTCGAATCCCCTGGCAACCGTCTCGCGCGTTGCTATCGTGTTCGTGACCGCGCGCTACACGGCGAGCAGGCGGTGCTTCAGCTGGGTGTTGGCTTCGAGGTCGGCGGCGGTTGAGGTGTGGACGATGCGGCCGTCGTCGATGACGTAGGCGCGGTGGGCGATCGAGAGCGCCATCGAGGAGTTCTGCTCGACGAGCAGGATCGCGATGCCTTCGTCGCGCATCTCCTCCACCACGGCCATGATGTCCTCCACGATGCGCGGGGCGAGGCCCTGCGAGGGCTCGTCGAGCAGCACGAGCTTGGGGTGCATGAGGAGGGCGCGCGCGATGGCGACCAGTTGCGCCTCTCCGCCGCTCAGGTGCTCGCCACGCCGGTGCTTGAGGCGGTCGAGGATGGGGAATCGCTCGTACACGCGCGCCAGGGTCCACGCCTGGCCGGCGGCCTCGCGCGGCAGGGCGCGGTTGAGCGCCATCGCGAGGTTGCGCTCCACGGTGAGCGTGGGAAAGATGCGGCGGTTGTCGGGCACCCACGCCACGCCGCGCCGGGCGATGAGGTGGGTGGGCATGCGCGTGATGTCCGCGCCGTCCAGCACGATGCGCCCCGCGCGCACCGGCGCCAGCCCGAGGATCGACTTGATTGCCGTCGTCTTGCCCCGCCCGTTGCGTCCGAGCAGGCAGACGGTCTCCCCGGCCGCGATCTGCATGCTGAGCCCGCTGAGGATGCGCGCGTCGCCGTAGTAGGTGGAGATGGCGTCGAGCTCGAGCAGGGCAGCGGCGGGCGTCATCACGCCTTCACGTACTTGAGCTTGCCCAGGTAGGCCTCGCGCACTTCCGCGTTGTCGCGGATGGCCTCCGGCGGCCCCTCGGCGATCACGGTGCCGCGGTGGAGGACGGCGACGTGCTGGCTGAGGGAGAGCACGAAGTTCATGTCGTGCTCGATGACGACGATGGTCAGGTCCTGCGACAGGCGGCGCACGAGATCGCGCAATGTCTCCATCGGCCGGCTGCCGAGCCCGCTCGTGGGCTCGTCCATCAACAGCACCTCCGGCTCGCCCGCGAGCGCCACGCCGATCTCCAGCAGGCGGCGCTGCCCGTACGACATGAACTTGGCGGCCACGTGCTCGCGCCCGGCCAGCCCCACCACGCGGATGATGCGCGCCGCCTTGTCCTCCGCTTCGCTGACGGTGCCCGCGGGCGTCCAGCAGTCGAAGCCCCGCCGCCGCAGGGCCGGCACCGCCACGCGGATGTTTTCGAGCACCGTGTAGTCGTTGAAGAGGTTGAGGATCTGGAAGGAGCGGCAGATACCGAGGCGAGCGCGGCGCTCGGGCGGCAGCCGGCTGATGTCCTCGCCCTTGAACAGCACAGCGCCGGCGTCCGGCCGTAGGAAGCCGGTGAGCAGGTTGAAGCAGGTGGTCTTGCCGGCGCCGTTGGGGCCGATCACGGAGGACAGCCGCCGCGGCTCGAAGCGCAGCGTGACGTCGTCGAGGACGACGTGGCCGCCGAAGGCCTTGCGCACGCTGCGCGTCTCGAGGATGGGCGTCACGGGCGGCCCTCTGCCTCGTCCACGCGCGCCGTCTCCGCGGCGGCGGTGTCGTGGAAGGCGGTGGGCTGGCGCACGCGCTGGACGAGGCCCAGGATGCCGTCGGGCAGGAACAGGATGATGCCCATGAAGAGGACGCCGTAGAGCAGCATCCAGTGGTCGGTGAGCGTGGAGAACAGATCGCGCAGCACGAGGAACACCGCCACCCCGAGCACGGGGCCGTAGAAGCTGGCGAAGCCTCCGCCGATCAGGCACATCAGCACGACGTTGCCCGACTGCTGCAGGCTCATGGGCTCCGCGAAGGCGCCGAAGCGCGCCAGGCTGTAGAGCCCGCCCGCCAGTCCCGCGAAGGCGCAGGTGATCACGAAGACCACCCACTTGTAGCGCGCGGTGTCGTAGCCGAGGGCGCGCGCCCGCGTCTCGCTCTGCTTGATGGCGCCGATGACCTGGCCGAAGGGGGAGTGGACGATGCGCCAGAGGACGACGGTGGAGGCCACGAAGAAGACGAAGACGAAATAGTAGAAGGCGATGTTGCTCCGGAGCGGGATGCCCGCCACGGACAGGCGGTTGATGCCGGTGAGCCCGTCCTCGCCCCCTGTCCACGTGTCGAGCACGAACACCATGAACCAGAACATGACGCCGAAGGCGATGGTGAGCAGGGAGAAGTAGATGCCGCGCTTGCGCGCCACGAAGAGGGCGACCACGGCGCCGCACACCATCGTGCCCGCCACGCCGATGAGCAGCGGCAGCCAGAGGCCGCCCGTCCACGACTTCTGGCTCATCCCGAGCAGGTAGCCGCCGATGCCGAAGAAGGCGCCGTGCCCGAAGGCGGGCAGCCCCGTGTAGCCGAGGAGCAGGTTGTAGCCAAGGGCAAAGATCGCCCAGATCATGACCTCCGTGCCCAGGTACGTGTAGCCGAGATAGGGAAGGACGGCGGGCAGGGCGGCGAACACGCCGAACATCGCGAGCATGGGCGGAGGCGCGAACGCGCGCATCGCCCGGCTACAGCTCCAGCATCGACTTCTGACCGAACAGGCCGCGCGGGCGCGCCAGCAAGATGACCGTCATCAGCAGGTACATGACGAGAATGGAGCCGCGCGGCACCACGAGGTTGCTGAGGCCGCTCACCGTGCCCACCATGAGGCCCCCGATGACGGCGCCCCAGAAGGAGCCGATGCCGCCGATGACGACCACGATGAAGGCGGGCATCACCGCTTCCGCGCCGATGGTCGGCTTGAGACTCCACATGGGGGCCGCGATGACGCCGGCCACGCCCGCGAGGGCGGCGCCGAAGGCGAAGACGAGGTTGCGCATGCGCGTGAGGTCGATGCCCAGCGCGCGCACCATCTCGCCGTCGTGCGCGCCCGCCTTGATGATGGCGCCATAGGGGGTCTTCTCGAGGAACCACCACACGAGGGCGAGGAGGACGACGGCGACGATGGCCACGAAGATCCGGTACTTGGACGTGAAGAGCAGCCCGAGGTGGAAGGGCCCGGAGACGAAGGCGGGCACCGAGATCGTGTAGCCGCGTGGGCCCCACACGATGCGGATGACTTCCTCGAGCGACAGCGCGGCGCCGAAGGTGAAGAGCAGGCCGAAGAGCGGGTCGCGCCCGTAGGTGCGGCGCACGCCGAACTCCATCAGGAGCCCGATCAGCCCCACGCCGACCGGCGCCAGCAGCAGCGCCAGCCACCAGCCGACGTGCGGCTGCAGGGCCATCGCGAAGTACCCGCCGAGCGCGAAGAGGACACCGTGGGCGAAGTTGATGACCTCCATGGTGCCCAGGATCAGCATGAACCCGAGCGCGATGATCGCGTACAGCAGCCCGAGCACCGCGCCATTCAGCAGCTGCGTGACCAGCTCCGCGGCGAGCACCGGTGCCTACCCGCCGTAGGCGGGGGTGTCGGCCAGGGACTGCATCTTGCACCGCGAGCCCGCGCGCGGCGGCGACACCTGCTCCGGCGAGAGCTCCGCGATGAAGTCGATCATGTCGAACTTGTCCTTCATCTGCTCCGGCCGCTTCGTCTTCGCGAGATAGATCATCTGCCCCACGAGGTGGTCCCACTCGCGGATGACGGACGGGTACTTACGGAAGTTGTCCTTGATGACGTGCCCCTCGAGCGTCTTGATGAGGTCGTGGTTTTTGGTGGAGCCGGCGCGCTCGATGGCGCGCAGCAGCTCGCGCACCGCGATGTAGCCGTTGCAGGAGACGTTGTCGGGCACGTCGATGGGCGCCCCCGCCCAGCGCTTGCGGAAGCGCTCCGTGAACTCCTTGACGCCGGGCTCGTTGAGCGTGTAATGCCACGTGGTGGTGAAGTGCCCGAAGGCCTTCTTCGGGCCCAGTGCCACCATGTCCGGGAAGTCCTGCTGCGGGAAGACCCAGTGCGCGTCCTTGTCGGAGCCGAACTCGGCCGCCTGCTCGCGCAGCGCCGTCTG
>CAYQQT010000007.1:8402-9573 GCA_964419375.1 uncultured bacterium | reverse complement strand
GAACATGTAGCCGTTGGCGTCCCACACGAAGTTCGTGCGCTGGCACTTCTCGTTGGAGACGGTGTCGGCGCTCGAGTTGGAGTTGAAGTAGATGATGCCGTAGCGCTGCGCGAGCTCGGAGAGCGGGGCCGCCACTCCCGACGAGAGCGCGCCCACCATGAAGTCGATCTTGTCGCGCTCGATGAGGCGCTGCGCCTTGCGCACGGCCACCGAGGCGTCCGACTCCGTGTCCTCCCACTTGTGCTCGATGGGCCGCCCCAGCACGCCGCCCTTGGCGTTGAACTCCTCGATGGCGAGGATCATGCCGCGCCGGTCGGCCTGGCCGCTGTCGGCGAAGGTGCCGGTGGCGTCGCAGGTGAGGCCGATGAGGATGGGCTTCTTCGCCTGCGCGCGCGCCCAGCCCCAGGGGCCCGTGAAGGCGACGCCGGCGCCGACCGCCGCGCCCGCCTTGAGAAACGTGCGCCGCGTGAACCTCGTTGTCCCGTTCTCCATGGACGCCTCCGTTGGTGGTGTGAAGGGCACGTTCAGTGGGGGCGGTCGAGCCGCTCCATGGCGCGCATCCGGTGCTCCTCGATCGCCTGCGCAGCGTCGGCGACGTCGCCGCGCTCCAGGGCTTTCACGATCCGCTCGTGCTCGGCCACCGACTCGCTCGCGAAGCCGCCGCGGCGCGCGTGCATCATCGCGCGGTAGTACTCGCCGCGATCCCAGATGTTCTGGAGGATCTGCGCCACGCGCGGCAGCCGCGCCGCCTCCCACAGCAGCCGGTGGAACTCGCCGTCGGCCGCCACCGCCCGCGCCACGCTGCCCGCCGCCTTTGCGGCGAGGATACGCTCGTGCGCCGCGCGCAGCCGCGCCACGAGGGCGGGGGTGATCTTGCCCCGCGCCTCGCGCACGCAGAGCGCTTCCAGCGTGGACATGAGGAGGAAGCGCTCCCGCGACTCCTCGGGCGAGATCTCGGTGACCACGACTTCCTTGTGGGGCGTGATGCGCACGAAGCCTTCGCTCTCCAGTCGCCGCAGCGCCTGAAGCACGGGGATGCGGCTGACGCCGGCGCCGGCTACGCGACGTGGCGGCGGGCCGTCGCGTCTTCACCGTGAGCTCCCGGCAGGCCGGATCATCGCCGCGGACTGTATACAATATGCAAACTTCGGTCAAGCGCCCGACCGCACGC
>CAYQQT010000007.1:4416-8302 GCA_964419375.1 uncultured bacterium | reverse complement strand
GCGCCCGACCGCACGCTGAGGCGACAGCGTCGTCGAGCGTCGTGAGCCGGGTGGCGCCGACGCCCCGAAGCTGCGTGTTATACTCGGCGGCGCACTCGCGCCATCATCGCGCGTAACGCGTAACAGAGGGAGGCCCCGCCGTGAGTCTGTACGTCATGCTCAGCACGCTGTCGGAGTCCGGCCGCAAGGTGTTGCGCGAGCGGCCGGGCTGGATCCGCAAGGTCAACGCCGACGTCCAGGGGATGGGCGCGCGGGTGGTGGCGCAGTACGCGCTGCTCGGCCCCTACGATTTCGTCACCATCATCGACGCGCCGGACAACACGACCATCTCGCGCATCTCGGTCGAGCTGGGCGCGCGCGGCGGCGTGGCCGGCATGACCATGGCCGCCATTCCGCTCGACGAGTTCGTGGCGGGGCTCGAGCGGACCGGACGCCGGGGGAAGAAGAAAAAGTGAAAGTTCTCAAGATCACGCCCGAGCGCTGCACGGGATGCCTGCGCTGCGAGCTGGCCTGCTCGTACATGCAGGTCGGTGAGTACCAGCCCGCGAAGTCGGTCATCCGCGTCTCGCCCTTTGAAGGCCATACCTCCTACGCCCCCTATACGTGCACGCAGTGCGCGGAGGGCTGGTGCATGACGGCGTGCCCGGTGGGCGCCATCACCATCAACGCCGCCGGCGCCAAGGACGTGCTCGACGACAAGTGCGTCGGCTGCAAGCTGTGCACGATCGCCTGCGGCTACGGCACGATGTTCTTCATGCCGGAAACGCGCAAGGCCTTCAAGTGCAACCTGTGCGGCGGCGATCCCGCCTGCGTGCACGCGTGCCCGACGGCCGCCATCGAGTACGAGGACGTGCCCACGCGCGACTGGCTGGGCGACTTCGCCGCCGAGCGCATCACCCACGTGCTGAAGGCGGAGGGGGCGCGCTGATGCCGACACGCCATCTGATCATCGGCGGCGGCACGGCGGGCATGAACGCGATGCGGACGATCCGCGAGGAAGAGGGCGAGCGCTCGGCGATCACGCTCGTGAGCGCCGAGAAGCCGTACTCGCGGATGGTGCTGCCCTACTACCTCGATCGCTCCATCGCGGAGTCGCATGTCTTCACCGCCACCGCGGCGCTGCTCGCGCAGTGGGGCGTGAAGGCGCACCTCGGACGCCGCGCCACCGGCCTCGACGTCAAGCGCAACGTGTGCACGCTCGACGACGGCTCCACCGTCGAGTACGACGACTGCATGATCGCCACCGGCTCCTCCGCGGTGCGGGCGCCCGTGCCCGGCGCCGACGGCCGCGCCGTCCATTCGTTCTGGACGCTGGAGCAGGCGCGCGGCGTGATCGCCGGCATCACCCCCGGCGCCTCGGTGGCGATGGTGGGGGCCGGCTTCATCTCCTTCACCATCCTCAACTCGATCCTGTCGCTGGGCGCCAAGCTCACGGTGGTGGAGCTGGCGCCGCGCATCCTGCCGCGCATGGTGGACGACGTGGGCGCCCGTCTCGTCGAGGAGTGGCTGACGGCGCACGGCGTGACCATCAAGACGGACGTCAAGCTCACCAGCATCGACGAGGTGAAGGGACGCAAGCGCCTGAAGTTCTCCAAGGGCCCCGACCTCGTGTGCGACCTCGTGATCATGGCCACCGGCATCAAGACGAATCTCGACTGGCTCAAGGGCGCGGGCGTGGCCGTCAATCGCGGCGTGGTCGTGGACGACCACCTGCGCTCCAACGTGCCGAACGTGTACGCGGCGGGCGACGTGGCCGAAGGCCGCGACCTCATCTCGGGGAAGCCCGCCGTGCACGCCATCGAGCCCACCGCCCAGGAGCACGGGCGCGTGATCGGCGCCAACATGGCGGGCAAGGACGTCGCCTACCGGGGCAGCCTCATCATCAACATCGTGGAGGTCTGCCACATGGACGCGGCCTCGTTCGGCGCCTGGGACGACGCCAAGGCGGAGGCGGTGTCCGCGCTGAAGAAGGAGCGCTCCGCGTATCGCAAACTACTGTTCACCGGCGACCGCTTGACGGGCGCGGTCATCATAGGCCCCTCGAAAGACATCTGGAGCAGCAACGACGTCGGCATGCTCAAGGGCCTCGTGCAGACGGGCGTGTCGCTGGCGCGCTTCAAGGACCACCTGCGCCGGTACCCCTTCGACGTCAAGCCGGCGTTCATCGCGACGAAAACGACCGCCACGCTCCTCCCCGAAACCATTCTCGGGCGCCCGTCGAAGGCGCCCGGTGACACCCCGGTGGCCGTATGACTCCAGTGAGCACGACCGCGCCCAAGAAGCTCACCACGCTGCAGAACGCCCAGCCCGGCGGATTCGCCGGCAAGCTGCTGCGCGTCGATCTTTCGAAGCGCAAGACGTGGGCGGAGGCGTGGGGCCCCGACGACATGCGCGCCATGCTGGGCGGCATCGGCCTCGGCGCCATGATCCTCTACCGTGAGACGGCGAAGGGTAAAGGCAACGTGACCTGGGATCACCCCGACAACCGGCTTGTGCTCGCCACCGGCCCTCTAGCGGGGCTGCCGGTGTGGGGCACGGGCGGGCTCACGGTGGTGACGATCGGGGCGGGGACGAACGGGCCCACCTCCACGCAGGCCAACGGCTTCTTCGGCACCAATCTGAAGTACTGCGGCTACGACGCCATCATCATCCAGGGCCAGTCGAAGGACTGGGTCTACCTGCACATCGACGACGACGTGGTCGAGCTGCGCGACGCCAAGGCCCTCATGGGCCTCGACACGTGGGACACGCAGGACGCGCTCAACCGCCAGCTCGGGACCTCGGGCCACCAGCTCTCCGTGTACTCCATCGGCCCCGCCGGCGAGAACCTCGTGCGCTTCGCCGCCATCCAGGGCGACTACGGCCACGTGGCCTCGAAGAACGGCGTGGGCGCCGTCATGGGCAAGAAGAAGCTGAAGGCGGTGGCAATGGTGAAGGGCACCAAGGCGCTGCGCGCGGCCGACCCGAGCGGCGTGGTGCAGGCCGCCGACGACATCGCGCACGACCTCAAGACCGACCCCTCCGCGCGCTCCCTGTACGAGTACGGCACGCTGCCGGGCGTGTCGAACCTGTCCAAGCTCGGCGTGCTGCCCATCAAGAACTACACGACCAACGTCATCACGGGCGTGGACATGTCGGAGTGGGAGGCGCCGCGCCTGCGCGAGCACTTCGATCACCGCGGCCACCAGTGCAACGCGTGCGGCATGCACCACTGCCACATGTCGGTGATCAAGCGCGGCGATCACCAGGGCAAGATCGTCGACGAGCCGGAGTACGAGGGCTGGTCCGGCGCGGGGTGGACGATCGGCCTCACCGACCGGGACGAGATCGCGTGGCTGAACACCGAGCTCGACCGCGCGTGCGTGGACGTCAACGAGTTCGGCTGGGTGTGCGGGTGGGTGATGGAGTGCCAGGAGAAGGGCTACATCACCAGGGAGCAGCTCGGCTTCGAGCTCAAGTGGGGCGACGCCAAGGGCGCCCGACGGCTGCTCGAGATGATCTCGCACCGCCAGGGCTTCGGCGCCGTGCTCGCCGAGGGCGTAAAGCGGGCGGCGGAGAAGCTGGGCGGCCCCGCCAAGGACTGCGCGATCTACTTCGAGAAGGGCGCCACGCCGCGCGGCCACGACCATCGCGCGCGCTGGGACGAGATGCTCGACGTCGCCACCTCGGGCACCGGCACCATGGAGACGGGCAATCCCGTGCATCCCACGGAGGTGGGCCAGCCCGCGCGCATCAACCAGTTCGACGGCGAGGCGGTGGCGAAGTACGTGGCGGGGCTGCGCGGCCGCCGCAACTTCGAGGACTCGCTCGGCATCTGCATCTTCACGACGCGCACGCGCCTGGAGAACATCTGCCGCGCGCTGAGCGCCGCCACGGGCTGGGTCTA
>CAYQQT010000007.1:0-4316 GCA_964419375.1 uncultured bacterium | reverse complement strand
GAGTGGCTCGCCAAGGAGCTGTGGGGCAGGAAAGCGTAATGCCCTGATCCACCTCCTCGTCAACGCCACCGTGCTCACGATGGACCCGACGATGCCGGTGGCGCAGGCGCTCGCCGTCAAGAACGGGCGCATCGTCGAGGTGGGCGGCTCCGACGAGATCCTCTGGCTGCGGGAGGCCGACTACGAGGTGATCGACCTCGACGGCCTCACGATCACGCCGGGCTTCGTCGATCCCCACAATCACTTCTCGATCGGCGCCTTCGAGACCCTGTGGGCGGATTGCCGTGGCGCGGGTGACATCGAAGCTATTCAGTCGGCGATGGCGAAGGCGACGCGAGCGGTACCGCCCACATTATGGACGCGCGGGTTCGGCTACGATCACGCCGACCTGCCGGGTCACCTCCATCCCACCCGCCACCACCTCGACGCCGCCGTGCCCGACCGCCCCGCGCTCCTGATGCACTTCTCGCATCACCAGGCGGTGGCCAACTCGCGTGCGCTCGCCGAGGCCGGCATCACGCGCTCCACCGCCGATCCACCCGGCGGCGAGATCGCGCGCGACCGCGCAGGGAAGCCGACGGGGCTGCTCTTCGAGCGCGCCATGAGCCTGGTGGAGCACCGCTCGCGCGAAGGCTGGGAGGAGCAGTTCGTCGACGTCGCGCGCGCGGCGTCGGCGCGCTACGCGGCGCTCGGGATCACGTCGATCCAGGACGCCGCCGTCTCCCCGGCGGTGTCGCGCCAGTACGCGCGGGCGCGGGAGGCGGGCGCGCTCGACATCGACGTGAGCGAGATCATGGTGGGCACGCAGGGATGGTTCGACCGGCCCCACGACGCCTCCACGGCGGGCCCGCTGAAGATCTTCGTCGACGGCGGCTACCGCTGCGCGCTGCGGCTGCGGCGCGACGGCAAGCCGCACAGCAGCGGCTTCCTCTTCTACGAGCGCGACGCGCTGAGCGCGCTGCTGCTCGACACCTGGCGCTCGGGACGGTCCGCCGTGTGTCACGCCATCGGCAACGCCGGCATCGAGACGGCGGTGGGGGCGATCGAGGACGCGCTCGCGCGCGAGCCCGCCGGCCGCGGTCGCGTGCGCGTCGATCACGCGATGTTCCTCACCGACGAGCTCATCGCCCGGCTCGCGGATCTGCAGATCTGGGTGGTGGCGCAGCCCTCGTTCCTCTACGACAGCGGCGGCCGCTCGCCGTCGCCGGACATCCGGCTGCGCCCGTTCGCCACCGCCGCGCGCGCGGGCGTGCGGCAGGCGTTCTCATCGGACTTTCCGTGCGGCTCCAACGCGCCCTTGCTCGGCATCTCCGCCGCCGTCACCCGCAAGAGCCGGCGCGGCGACGTCTTCGATGGCGAGGAGGCCATGCCCGCCCACGCCGCGCTGCAGGCCTACACCATCGACGCCGCACGGGCGGGTGGCACGGACCCGGGAATGTGGGAGCCTGGAGGCCGGCAAGCGCGCGGATCTCGTCGTGCTGTCGGCGAATCCGGTCGAATGTCGGACCGAAGACATCGCGTCGATCGAGGTACTCCAGACGTGGGCGCGGGGGGTACGAATCTTCAATCGACCTTGACCCCCCCCTCGGCGATGTGTTACTTGTCTGCGGCGCGGATGGGAGGCCGAACGGCCTTTTCTGAAGCGGGTTTCGCCTCGATCGTCACGTCCTAACCCGGGGGCTCTCATGGCTCAAACCGTTGGATTCATTGGTCTCGGTATCATGGGCCGCCCCATGGCCAAAAACCTGCTCAAGGCGGGCTACCCACTCGTCGTCCACAGCCGCAGCAAGGGCCCGGTCGACGAGATCGTCAAGGCGGGTGCGAAGGCGGCGGGCTCCCCGCGCGAGGTGGCCGGCGCCTGCGAGGTGCTCATCACCATGCTGCCGAACTCTCCCGACGTCGAGCAGGTGGCGCTGGGCAAGGACGGCATCATCGAGGGCGCCCGCAGAGGTCTGATCTTCGCCGACATGTCGACGATCTCGCCCATCGTGTCGAAGAAAGTCGGCAAGGCTCTCGCCGCGAAGGGTGTCGAGATGCTCGACGCTCCCGTCTCCGGCGGCGAGAAGGGGGCCGTGGACGGCGCGCTGTCGATCATGGTGGGCGGCAACAAGGCGGTCTTCGAGCGGGTGCTGCCGATCTTCCAGGCCATGGGCAAGACCATCACGCTGCTCGGCCCGCTCGGCTTCGGCGGCTTCACCAAGCTCGCCAACCAGATCATCGTGGCCGTCAACCTCACCGCGCTCGCGGAAGCCCTCACGCTCGGCAAGAAAGCGGGGCTCGACCGCGAGCTGCTGCTCACCGCGCTCGGCGGCGGCCTGGCGAACTCCAAGTGTCTCGAGCAGAAGAAGCCCAACTACATCTCGGGCACCTACAACCCCGGCTTCAAGATCGACCTGCACTTCAAGGACCTCGGGCTCATCATGGAGTCCGCGCGCGAGCTCGGGGTGCCGCTGCCGGCGACGGCGGTGGTGCAGGAGCTCTTCAACGCCATGCGCGTGAAGGGCAGGGGTGGGCTCGACCACTCGGGCGTCATCACGCTGCTGGAAGACCTCGCGGGGGCCTCGTGAGAGCGACCGTCGACCGCGCCGGACTCGATCCGCAGGGGCGCCTGCCGAAGGTTCAGGTCCGCCGCATTCGCAAGGGCGATCTCTCCAGGGTGCGCGACGTCCTCGAGCAGACCTTCGGCGATTTCCTGGAGCGGCAGCTGGGCACGCGGCCGCGCCAGGCCTTCGGCGGCGCGCAGTACGTGCACCACCGCTGGCTCATGGAGCCGTGGGGCTGCTTCGTGGCGGAGGAGGACAACGCCAAGATCGTGGGCGTCGCCCTCGCCGCCACGTGGGGCTCGGTGGGCCAGCTCGGTCCCGTGGCCGTGCTCACGAACTACCACAACCAGACCATCGGCCAGCAGCTCATCCGCGCCGTCCAGGACTTCTTCGACGAGAACAAGACCACCCTGCACGGGGTGGTGACCTATCCCATGAGCCCCAAGCACCTGGCGCTGTACCACAAGTTCGGCTACCGGCCGAAGTCGCTCACGGCCATCATGAGCCGCACGCTCGACCGCGGCGGCGCGCGCGGCGTGACGAAGCCGGCGAAGGCGGGGCTGTCTGTGCGCCGCTTCTCGTCACTCGAGGAGACGAAGAAGAAGGCGTCGCTCGCGCGCTTTCACAAGGTCACCAACGCCATCTGCCGCGGCATGGATCTCTCCAAGGAAGTGGAGATCGTGGACGGCCTCGCCCTCGGCGACACGCTGCTCCTCGAGAAGGGGCGCGATCTCGTCGGCTTCGCGATCTACCACACGCCGGGCGTGAGCGAGGCGCCCGCCGGGGCGCTCTACGTGAAGTATCTCGGCATCGACCCCGTCCACAAGCGGGTGGAGCACCTGGAGCAGTTCATCACCGCCATCGAGGACCTCGGCTACGAGCTGGGCGTGCACCGCGTGATCCTGCCCGTGTACATGCGATACTGGCTGGCATACTCCACGCTCATCAAATGCGGCTACCAGATCGACTTCACGATGATTCGGATGCAGAAGGGCAAGCAGGAGGATTACGAGGATCCGTCGCACCTCGTCCTCGACGACTGGCGGTGATTCGCCGCGTAACCCTCGCGGCCGTGGCCGCCGTCCTCCTCGTCACGTCGCCCGCCGTCGCCCACTCGCTCCTTCTCGAGTCGTCCCCCGCCGCGGAGGCGACCCTCACCACGCCGCCGCCGCAGCTCACGCTGCGCTTCAATAACCGGATCGAAAAGCGGCTGTCCCGCATCAGCCTCCTCGACGAGCGGGGGACGCCGCAGGCGCTCACCATCGCGGTCGCCGACGGCGGCGCCGACCGGCTCACCGCCGCCGTGCCGCCCCTGGCGCCGGGCGCGTACCGGGTGGAGTGGCACGTGCTGTCGACCGACGGCCACGTCGTGAGCGGCAGCTTCGGATTCCGGCTGGCGCGCTGAGCGATGGCCGGCTTCGTCGACGTCCTGCTCCGGGGCCTGATTCTCGTCCTCACCAGCGTCGTGCTCGGTGGCGTGGCGTGGACACGCCTCGTGCTGCGGGCCGAGCCCGACGCCAAGCCCCAACCTGCGACCACGATCGCACTGCGCGTAATTGCGGCAGCCGCCTGCCTCGGCGTGGTGGCCCAGGGCGCGACGATGGCCGTCGCGCTCGGCGCCCTCTCCGGGCCGCACGGCCACTGGCCCGCCGCGCTCTACTTCGACACCACCTTCGCCCGCACCGCGCTCGTACGCATGGCGATCGGCGTCGCGGCGGCCATCCTCGCCCTCGTGCTCGCGCGCCGGCCCGCGGGGCGCGGCGCCTGGCTCGC
>CAYQQT010000006.1:0-20225 GCA_964419375.1 uncultured bacterium | reverse complement strand
CCGCCGGAAGCCACCCCGACGACAGGACCCGTCGCCCCGCGCGCTCGCCGCTCATGAACAATCCGCGCTCGGCAGGACTCGGCGAGAGCGTCAGCCTTCGGCGGTGGGCACGGCCACCGCCGTGTCGCCGGAACGAAGTATCACGAGCGCGATGAAGCCGATGCCGACCCAGGTCGCCTCGCGGATGCGCCGCACGAGGCTGTACGACAGCCCCACCGTTCCCGTGGAGCCCAGCGCCACGAAGATGGCGACGTGGCCTCCTTCGAGGGCGCCCAGGCTGCCGGGCACCATGAAGGTGGCGAAGCGGATGGCGGTGCTGAAGGCTTCGATCACGACGGCGCCCACGATGGAGACGTCGATGCCGAGCAATCCAAGGATCACCCACGTCTCCAGCGCGTTCGTGAGCCAGCCGAGGAAGTGGAAGCCGATCGACAGGGCCAGGCGCCGCGGCTCCCCGCGGTAGAAGGCGGACAGCGAGTCGTCCAGCCGCGTGAGCCCCCCGCTCTCGGGCGCCAGCATGCCGAAGCGCTTGAGCAGGCGCCCGCTTCCCGCAAAGAGGCCTCCCACCTGCGCCGCCACGAAGATGCCCACCGCGACCACCTCGACGAGCAGCAGCCATTGCATGCCGCGCAGCACCGCGGAGTCGTGCGGCAGCGCCCACCACGCGCACACGATGCCCACCACCAGCAGCAACCCCTGCGCGATGGTGATCGTCGTCTTCGCCACGATGACGGACGACGTCGCCGCCTCCACGCTCACGTGCCGCCGCACCAGCCACGCCTTCACCGCTTCTCCCCCCAGCGAGGCGGTGGGCGTGGTGACGTTGACGGCCTCCCCCGCGAGACGGGCGAAGTACAGCGTGCGCACCGGCACGCGATCGCGGCGAAAGGCGAACCGCCAGCCGAGCGTGTCCATGAGGTTGACGAGCGGGAAGGGAAAGACGAGGACGACGAGGATCCTCCACGACAGCCGCGTGAGGGCGTCGAGGAGGGCGTGCGGATCGTTACGCATCACGAGGACCGCCAGCAGCGCGGCCCCGCCCACGATCATGAGGAGCCGCGCGGCGCGCCAGCCCTGCACGCGCCGCTACACGAGCTCGAAGGGGATGCGCGCCTGCTCGGCGAGCTCTTTCAGCTCGCGATAGACGACGTCGCTGAGGGGCACGCCGTTCTGGAGCCGCTCCGCCTTGCGTTTGAACTCGATCTCGCCGGCGACGTAGACCTCTTCCACGCCGGGGGCGCGCCCGGAGGCCTTCACCATGCCGATGAGGCGGTCCACGCGCTCGGCGAACTCCTCGTCCGTCATGAAGTGCGCGGGGTTGATGGCCATGTAGAAGGCGCTCGTCACCAGCGGCTCATTGCCGAAGTTCTTCATGGCGGGCACGTCGGTGCCGAAGAGGCCGCCCGACAGCACGCCGCCCAGGACCTCGACCATCGTCGCCACCCCGAAGCCCTTGTAGCCGCCCGCCCACTGCATGAAGCCGTGCTGGATCGCCTCCACGGGGTCGGTGGTGGGCCGTCCCTCGCGGTCGAGCGCCCAGTCGGGCGGGATGGGCGCCCCCTTCTTGGCGGCCAGCCGCAGCTTGCCGCCCGCGACCACCGAGGTCGCCATGTCCAACACGATCGGATCCTTCTTGCCGGCGGGCACCGCGAACGAGAAGGGATTCGTCGCGTAGGTGGGCGTGGTGCCGCCGAAGGGGGGCAGGATGGCAGGGCCGTTGTTCATCGACACGCCGATGAATCCCGCGCGCGCCGCCATCATCGTGTAGAAGCCGACGAGCCCCGTGTGGGTGACATTGCGCACGGTCACGCAGGCGATGCCCGCCGTCTTCGCCTTGTCCATCGCCATCTGCATCGCGCGCCGGGCGACGACGATGCCAAAGGCGTTGTCACCCTCCAGCATGGCGGTCGACGGCAGGTCGCGCACGACCTGCACCTTGGGACGCGGATTCAGCAGGCCCAGCTTGATCATCGACAGATAGCCCGCCACGCGGGTGGAGCCGTGCGACTCGACGCCGCGCAGGTCGGCTTCGGTGAGAACCTCCGCCACGAGGGCAGCGTCCTCGGCCGGAACGCCGTTCGCCTCGAAGAGCCTGGCGATCAGCGCGCGCAGCCGGGCGGCGGGAACGGCGACGATCTCAGCCATGGGCGTCCTTTCTCAGCGGCGGCGCCATCATCGCACCAGTGCCAGGTGAGCGCGCAATTGCTCCAGGAACTGCTGTGGACGATCGGGCGACAGGCCCACCCAGCCGTTCACGGTGTCGAGCCAGACGATGCCGTGGCCGTTCGTGATGAACAGCCGGTAGTGGCCAAGGGAGCCGTTCCAGAAGCGGCCGAAGCGGCCGAAGACGCCGCGGGAGCCGAAGACCGAGAGGCCGGCGGGCGAGCGGGGCGCGTCGTCGGCGGCGCGGATGGCGCGGTACGGAATGATGGTGGCACCCGCGCGGCGCTCGACGTGTACGCCGTCGCCGGCGAGCCGGAAGCCGGTGGGCGCGTAGCGGCCCGTCACGAAGAGAATCAGGGTGAAGGGCAGGCTGACGAACAGCCAGCGCGGGTCGCCGCTCCTGACGGTAAAGAGCAGGCCCACGAGGGAGAACACGACGACCCCGAGCACGACGGCGGCCACCGTCGACCACCGCTCTCGAACGCCGAGCGTCGCCGGGTACAGGTCGGAGGTCAGCGCGGACAGATGTCGGTGGGTGTGAAGAAGAACGGGATCTCGGTCGCGGCCGACTCCGGGGAGTCGGAGCCGTGGACCGCGTTCGCTTCGATCGACGACGCGAAGTCCTTGCGGATGGTGGACGGCGCCGCCTTCGCGAAGTCGGTGGCGCCCATGAGGTCGCGCCAGCGCTGGATGGCGTTGTCCGCCTCCAGCACCATGGGCACGCTCGGCCCCTGCGTCATGAAGGCGCACAGGCTCTCATAGAACGGCCGCGCCTTGTGCACGGCGTAGAACGCCATCGCCTGCTCCATCGACATCCGGATCATCCTGGCGGCGACGATCTTGAAGCCGCTCGCCTCGATGCGGGCGATGATCTGCCCCGTCGCGTTCTTGGCCACCGCGTCCGGCTTGATGATGGCCAGCGTCCGCTGCGCGCTCATGCTCCGATCACCTTGGCCACGGTCGCTCCCATGTCCGCGGGGCTGCGTACCACCGTCACCCCCGCCCCCTGCAGGGCGTTCATCTTCTCCGCCGCCGTCCCCTTGCCGCCCGCGATGATGGCGCCCGCGTGGCCCATCCGCCGGCCGGGCGGCGCCGTCTGCCCGCAGATGAAGCCGACCACCGGCTTCTTGACGTTCGCC
Organism: uncultured bacterium; assembly: GCA_964419375.1. GTDB lineage: Bacteria > Methylomirabilota > Methylomirabilia > Rokubacteriales > CSP1-6 > JBBDXO01. Next base: position 16,923 of record CAYQQT010000006.1, on the reverse strand, counting down.
TTGATGTACGCCGCCGCGTCTTCTTCTGCGGTGCCGCCGATCTCGCCGATCATCATGATGGCGCGCGTGTCGGGGTCCTCGTTGAAGAGCTTCAGCACGTCGATGAAGCTCGTGCCGTTGACGGGATCGCCGCCGATGCCGACGCACGTGGACTGCCCGATGCCGCGCGAGGTGAGCTGGCCCACCACTTCGTAGGTGAGGGTCCCGCTGCGCGACAGCACGCCCACGTGCCCGGGCTTGTGGATGTGGCCCGGCATGATGCCGATCTTGGCCTGGCCGGGGGTGATGACGCCCGGACAGTTGGGCCCGATGAGCCGGCTCTTGGTGCCGAGCACGAAGTGCTTGGCGCGCACCATGTCCGCGACGGGAATGCCCTCCGTGATGCAGATGACCAGCGGCACGCCGGCAGCCGCCGCTTCCATGACGGCGTCCGCGGCCGCGGGCGGCGGCACGAAGATGAGCGCGCAGTCGGCGCCCGCCTTGGCAACGGCCTCGGCCACGGTGTTCCACACCGGGAAGCCCTCGTGGGTGGTACCGCCCTTGCCCGGCGTCACGCCGCCCACCACGTTGGTGCCGTACTCCTTGCACCGGGCGGCGTGGAAGGCGCCCTCCTTGCCGGTGATGCCCTGCACCACCACGCGCGTGTTCTTGTCGACGAGGATGCTCACGCCTTCGCTCCCTTCGCGAAGGCCACCGCCTTGCGCGCCCCGTCCCCCATGTCCTCCGCCATCGTGAGGGCGAGGCCGGACTCCGCGAGCATCTTCTTGCCGAGCTCGACGTTGGTGCCCTCCGCCCGCAGCACCACGGGCAGCTTCAGCCCGAGCTTCCTCACGGCGCCGATGATCCCTTCCGCGAGGCGGTCCACGCGCAGGATGCCGCCGAAGACGTTGATGAAGACCGCCTTCACGCTGGGGTCGGAGGACAGGATGCGGAAGGCGTTTTCGATCTGCTCGGGCGAGGCGCCGCCGCCCACGTCCAGAAAATTAGCGGGCTCGCCGCCGGAGAGCTTGACGATATCCATGGTGGCCATGGCGAGGCCGGCGCCGTTCACCATGCACCCGACGTTGCCGTCGAGCTTGATGTAATTGAGACCGTACTTGGAGGCCTCCACGTCCAGAGGATCCTCTTCGTGGATGTCGCGCAGCTCCACGATGTCCTTGTGACGGTAGAGCGCGTTGTCGTCGAAGTTGAGCTTGGCGTCGAGGGCGAACACGCGCCCGTCCTTGGTGACGACGAGCGGGTTGATCTCCACCAGCGAGCAGTCCTTGGCGAGGTAGAGCGCGAAGAGGTTCTGGATGAGCGCCACGCCCTGCTTGAGCTGCTCGCCCGTGAGCCCGAGGCCGAACGCGATCCGCCGCGCCTGGAAGGCCTGCAGGCCGAGGGCGGGATGCGTCCACTCGCGGATAATCTTGTCGGGCGTCTTCTCCGCCACTTCCTCGATGTCCATGCCACCCGCCTGCGAGGCCATGACCACGTGCGTGGAGCGCCCGCGGTCGAGCGTCATCGACAGGTACAGCTCGCGGTCGATGGCGGAGGCCTCCTCCACCATGACCTTGCGCACCTTGATGCCCTCCGGCGGCGTCTGCGGCGTCTTGAGCATCATGCCGAGGATCTGCCTGGCCGCCGCCTCCGCGGCGGCGGGATCGTCGGCGAGCTTGATGCCGCCGCCCTTGCCGCGCCCGCCTGCGTGCACCTGCGCCTTGACGACCACCTTGCCGCCCAGGCGCTGCGCGATCTGGCGCGCCCCCTGCGGCGTGTCGGTGACGTCGCCCTTCGGCACGCTCACGCCGAACTCGCGCAGGAGCGTCTTCGCCTGGTACTCGTGAACTTTCATGGGCTAGGCAGGCTCTTTGCGGGCGCCGCGGAACTTGCGCAGCAGCCACACGATGGGATCGACGGTGTCGGCCATGCGCTCTTTCATCGGGATGATGCCGTTGTCGGTGATGTGGATGTGCTCGGGGCACACCTCCGTGCAGCACTTCGTGATGTTGCAGAGGCCCACGCCCGCCTGCTCGCGCACGAAGTCGGTGCGGTTGTTGGTGTCGAGCGGGTGCATGTCGAGACCGGCGATCTTGATGAAGAAGCGCGGGCCCGCGAACGACTTCTTGAGCTCCTCGTGGTCCCGGATGACGTGGCAGACGTCCTGGCACAGGAAGCACTCGATGCACTTGTGGAATTCCTGGACGCGATCGATGTCCTCCTGCCACATCCGGTACTTGCCGTCCGCGTCGGGCGCCTTCAAGCGCAGGGGGGGGACGGTCTTGGCCTTCTCGTAGTTGTACGAGACGTCGGTCACGAGGTCCTTGATGATGGGAAAGGTGCGGATGGGCGCCACCGAGATGGGCTCGCCCTCCGGGAACGTGTTCATCCGCGTCATGCACATCAAGCGCGGCTTGCCGTTGATCTCCGCGCTGCACGAGCCGCACTTGCCCGCCTTGCAGTTCCAGCGGCACGCGAGGTCGTTGGCCTGCGTGGCCTGGAGCTTGTGGATGACGTCGAGGACGACCATCCCCTCTTCCGACTCCACGCGGTAGTCCTTGAACGCGCCGCCCTTCGGGTCGCCGCGGAACACCTTCATCGTGAAGGTCGGCATTACTTTCTCTCCTGGAAGAGCTGCTTGAGGTCCGCCGGCATCTCGGGCAGCGGCTCCTTGGTGAGCTGGATGGGGCCGCCGTTGCGCTGGCGCAGCACCACGTTGACCTTGCCCCACTGATCGTCCGTGTAGGGGTGGTCCTCGCGGGTGTGGCCGCCGCGGCTCTCCTTGCGCTCGAGCGCCGCCATCGCCGAGCACTCGGCGACGGTGAGCAGCGAGTTCAGGTCGAGCGCCGTGTGCCACCCCGGGTTGTACTCGCGGCCGCCCTCGATGCGCGTCTTGCGGGCGCGCGCCTTGAGCGCCTCGAGCTTCTTCAGCGCCTCCTTCAGCTCGCTCTCCGTGCGGATGATGCCGACCAGGTCCTGCATCATCTCCTGCAGGTCGGCCTGGATCGTGTACGGGTTCTCGCCGCCCGGCCGGGTGAACGGCTCCAGCATGTCGCGCGACATCTGCTCCAGCTGCCCCGCGTCCACCGTGAGCTGGCCACCCATGTTCTTGGCGTAGAGCGCGGCGTGCAGCCCCGCCCGGCGTCCGAACACGAGGAGGTCGGAGAGCGAGTTGCCGCCGAGGCGATTCGAGCCGTGCATGCCGCCCGCGCATTCTCCGGCGGCGAAGAGCCCGGGCACCGTGGACTCCGTGGTGTCCGCGTTCACCCGCACGCCGCCCATCACGTAATGGCAGGTGGGGCCGACTTCCATCGGCTCCTTGGTGATGTCGACGTCGGCGAGCTCCTTGAACTGGTGATACATGGACGGCAGCCTCTTGCGGATATAGTCCGCGGGCCGGCGCGTGCAGATGTCGAGGAAGACACCGCCGTGCGGGCTGCCGCGACCGGCCTTCACCTCGGCGTTGATGGCGCGCGCCACCTCGTCGCGGGGCAGCAGGTCGGGCGTGCGCCGGTTGTTCTTGTCCGTGTACCAGGCGTCCGCTTCCTTCTCGTTGTCGGCCGTCTCCCCCTTGAAGAACTCGGGGATGTAATTGAACATGAAGCGCTCGCCGTTCTTGTTCTTCAGCGTGCCGCCGTCGCCGCGCACGCCTTCGGTGACGAGGAGGCCGCGCACCGAGGGCGGCCACACCATGCCGGTGGGATGGAACTGCACGAACTCCATGTCGATGAGGTCGGCGCCCGCCCACATCGCGCACGCGTGCCCGTCGCCCGTGTACTCCCAGGAGTTCGAGGTGAACTTCCACGCCTTGCCGATGCCGCCCGTGGCCAGCACCACCGCCTTCGCCTTGAAGAGGACGAACTTGCCCGTGTTGCGCCAGTACCCGAAGGCGCCCGACACGCGCTCGCCGTCCTTGACGAGGCGCTCCACCTTGCACTCCATGTAGACGTCGATGGACTGGTGGATGCCGTGGTACTGCAGCGTGCGAATCATCTCGAGGCCGGTGCGGTCACCCACGTGCGCGAGGCGCGCGTAGCGGTGGCCGCCGAAGTCGCGCTGCAAGATGAGGCCGTCCTTGGTGCGATCGAAGAGGGCGCCCCAGCGCTCGAGCTCGAGGACACGCTCGGGCGCCTCCTGCGCGTGCAGCTGGGCCATGCGCCAGTTGTTCAGCATCTTGCCGCCGCGCATGGTGTCGCGGAAGTGGACCTGCCAGTTGTCCTCCGGCCACACGTTGCCGAGGGCAGCCGCGATGCCGCCCTCCGCCATCACCGTGTGCGCCTTGCCGAGGAGCGACTTGCACACGAGGCCGACGGAGACGCCCTGCGCCGCCGCCTCGATGGCCGCCCGCAATCCCGCGCCGCCCGCGCCGATGACGATGACGTCGTGCTCGTGGGTCTCGTACGCCGGAGTCGCCATTAGAGGATCCTCAGGTCGCGAATGATGCCCATGGACACGAGGCGGATGTAGAGGTCGGCGAGCCCGACGCTGAAGAGCGAGAGCCATGCGAAGGTCGGGTGCTGCTCATTGAGCCGCGAGATGAACCGCCACAGCGAGTACCGCGTCTTCGCCCGGTGGAACACGTCGAGGTGCCCGCCGCACACGTGGCGGCAGGAGTGGCAGGAGAACGTGTAGCCCGCGAGGAAGAGCACGTTGATCCACATCACGATCGTCCCCACGCCGATGCCGAAGCCGTCCGGGAAGCGGAAGGCAAGGAGCGCGTCCCACGTGAGCAGCACGATGAAGACGACCGCCACGTACCACGCGTACCGGTGGAAGTTCTGGACGATGAGCGGAAAGCGCGTCTCCCCGGTGTAGCCGGACTTCACGTCCTTCACGGCACAGGCGGCGGGCGCCAGCCAGAAGGAGCGGTAGTAGGCCTTGCGGTAGTAGTAGCAGGTGAGCCGGAAGAGGCCGGGTCCCCAGAGGATCAGGAAGGCGGGCGACACGATGCCGATCACCGGGAAGGTGATGTCGGGCAGGCCGTACCCGAACGTCGGGTGCAGGCACGCCTTGGAGATGCACGGCGAGTAGAACGGCGACAGGTACGGCGCCGCAAAGTAATGGGCGTTCTGGAACGCCGCCCACGTCGAGTAGACGATGAACAACATGAGCACCACGAACACCGTGAGGGGCAGCGCCCACCACGCGTCCTTGCGTAGCGTGGCCGCGGTGATGGGCGGGCGGGTGCCCCCCACCACGTGGCCGCGCTCATCTCGCAGAAGCCTGCCCATTCCGCCGCCGCTCATGCGTCCTCCCGCGCGTAGGCCTTCACGCCGTCCTGGTAGAGGTCGCCGCCGTGACAGTCGTTCACGACGATGGCCGGAAAGCCCTCGACCTCCAGGCGCCGGATGGCTTCCGTGCCGAGGTCTTCGTACGCCACCACGTCCAGCTTCTTGACGAAGGCCGACAGCACCGCCCCCGCCCCGCCGATGGCGCCGAAGTACACGCCCTTGTACTGCTTGAGCGCGTCCTTCACCGCCTGCCCCCGATACCCCTTGCCGATCGTCCCCTTCAGCCCCAGCTTCAGCAGCAACGGCGTGAACTTGTCCATCCGGCTCGCCGTCGTGGGCCCGATCGACCCCACGACGTCGCCCGGCCGCGCCGGCGACGGCCCCGTGTAATAGATGATGGCCCCCGTCACATCGATGGGAAGCTTCTCACCCTTCTCCATGAGCGGCATCAGCCGGCCGTGCGCCGCATCCCGCGCGGTGTAGACGATGCCCGTGATCCGCACGCGGTCGCCGGACGTCAGTGACTCGACGTCGGCGTCGGTCAGCGGCGTGCGGATGTCCTTGATACCGTCCGCCCCCGTCGTGATCACACCCGCTCCCCACACCCCAACCACCCCGCCTGTAACGAACACCGACCGACGAAGAGAAGGTGATGCACCGGAGCGGCGCGAGGGGGGGTGGGGCGCTTCCGGAAATCCGTCTCAGTAAACCGCTGGCGAAGCCGCCGAGCAGGTCTGCTCCATCGCGTGTCGAGGAACTCGCGGATTTCCGGAAGCGCCCCACCCCCCCGCGCGCCGCGGCGCATCACAGCGCAACCTCCTTGTGCCGGTGCGCGTGACACTCGATGGTGACCGCCACCGGCAGCGAGGTGATGTGGCAGGGAAAGGTCACGATGTGAATGCCGAAGGACGTGGTGTCGCCGCCGTAGCCCTGCGGCCCGATCCCCAGCCGGTTGGCCCGATCCAGGAGTTCTTTCTCGAGCGCGTCGATGGCGGGATCGGCGTTCGGCGACCCGAGCTCGCGGAAGAGCGCTTTCTTGGAGTTGATGGCCGCCTTCTCGAACGTGCCCCCGATGCCGACGCCGAGGATGAGGGGCGGGCAGGCGTCCGGGCCCGCCGTCTTCACGCACTCGATGATGAACTCCTTCACGCCCTGGATGCCTTCCGCCGGCGTCAGCATCGTGTACTTCGAGCGATTCTCGCAGCCACCGCCCTTGGCCATGATCATGATCTTCAGCTCGGCGCCGGGCACCACGTCCACGTGGATGACGGCGGGAGTGTTGTCGCCCGTGTTCACCCGGTCGAAGGGCGACTTCACGATGGAGGCGCGCAGGTAGCCTTCCTTGTAGCCCTGCCGCACGCCCTCGTTGATGGCGTCGTAGAGGGCGCCGCCCGCCACGTGCACGTCCTGCCCGAGCTCGACGAAGCACACGACGAAGCCGGTGTCCTGGCAGTACGGGATGCGCTTGGTGCGCGCCTTCTCTGCGTTGTCCTTGAGGATCTGCAGCACCTGCTTGCCGACGGGGGAGCGCTCGGTGGTGAGCGCGCGGTCGAAGGCGCGCAGCATGTCCGGCTCCAGATTCCAGTTCGCCTCCATGCAGAGCTTCTTCACCGCATCCGTGATGGAGCTGACGTGAATGTCGCGCATGGTGGGACGGGTTACTTCTTCGCGGACATGGACGCGAAGAACTGCTGCTGGCGCCTGGCGATCTCTTCGGGCGCCACGTCCTCCTTGTGCGTGCCGAGGCCCCAGCGGTGGCCGAAGGGATCGTCCACCTGCCCGAAGCGGTCGCCCCAGAACATGTCCGCCACCGGCATCACGACCTTGGCGCCCGCGTCCACCGCCTTCTTGAAGGCGGCGTCGACGTCCTTGACGTAGAGGAACAGGTAGCCGGTGGAGCCGCCCACGGAGGTGGGCGCCTTGCATCCCATACCCGGCTGCTCGTCGGCGAGCATGACGATGGAGTCGCCGATCTTGAGCTCGGCGTGCATCAGGCTCTTGCCGTCGGGGCCCGGCATGCGGAAGTGCTCGGTGGCACCGAACGCCTTCTTGTAGAACTCGATCGCCTGCGCCCCCCCCTTGAGCGTGAGGCAGGGCGTGACCGTGTGATATCCATCCGGGATCGGCTTCGTCATGACATCCTCCCCATCAGAGCTTCAGCTTGTCGACGAGCTCGCGCACGGCGGCCGCGGACTTGTCGAAGGCGGCCTGCTCGTCGGGCAGGAGCTTGATCTCGATGATCTGCTCCACGCCTGTGCGCCCGAGCTTGACGGGCACGCCCACGTAGAGGCCCTTGACGCCGTACTGACCATCCAGGTACGCGGCGCAGGGCAGGATCTTCTTCTTGTCCTTGAGGATCGCCTCCACCATCTCCACCGTGGCGGCGGCGGGCGCGTAGTAGGCGCTGCCCGTCTTCAGCAGCCCCACGATCTCGGCGCCCCCGTTGGCGGTGCGCTGCACGAGCGCGTCCACCTTCTCTTTCGAGAGCAGCTCCGTGATGGGAATGCCCGCCACCGTCGAGTAGCGCGGCAGCGGCACCATGGTGTCGCCGTGACCGCCGAGCACGAAGGCCGTCACGTTCTCCACCGACACGTCGAGCTCGCGCGCGATGAAGGTCCGGAAGCGCGCGGAATCGAGCACCCCCGCCATGCCGATCACGCGCTCCGTGCGGAATCCCGACTTCTTCCACGCCAGCTGCACCATGGCGTCGAGCGGGTTGGTGACGAGGACCAGGATGGCGTTCTTGCTGCGGGTCACGATCTGCTCCACCACCCCGCCCACGATCTCGGCGTTCTTGAAGAGGAGATCGTCCCGCGTCATACCCGGCTTGCGCGCGAGGCCCGCCGTGATGACCACCACGTCGGAGTTCGACGTCTCGTCATAGCCGTTGGTGCCGACGAGGGTCGAATCGTAGCCGTGCACCGGACCCGCCTGCGCGAGGTCGAGTGCCTTGCCCTGCGGGATGCCTTCCACGACGTCGACGAGGACGACGTCGCCCAATTCCTTCTCGACGGCGTACTGCGCCACGGAAGCGCCCACGTTGCCGGCGCCCACCACGGTGATCTTCGGACGGGCCATGGCGTCTCTCTCCGTCGCCGTTACAGCGTGGCCATGTTCTGCACGAGGGCGGTCCCGAACTCGGAGCACTTCACTTCCTTGGCCCCCTCCATGAGCCGGGCGAAATCGTAGGTGACCACCTTCGACTGGATGGTCTTCTCGAGGCCCGCGACGATCCGGTCGGCCGCGTCCGTCCACCCCATGTAGCGCAGCATCATCTCGCCGGACAGGATGACGGAGCCGGGGTTGACCTTGTCCTGCCCCGCGTACTTGGGCGCGGTGCCGTGGGTGGCCTCGAAGAGCGCGTGCCCGGTGTCGTAGTTGATGTTGGCGCCGGGCGCGATGCCGATGCCGCCCACCTGCGCCGCGAGCGCGTCGGAGAGCAGATCTCCGGTGAGGTTACACGTGGAGATGACGTCGAACTCGTCGGGCCGCGTGAGGATCTGCTGCAGGAAGGCGTCCGTGATGGCGTCCTTGATGAGGATCTTGCCCGCGGGCGGCTTGCCGCCGCACTCGTCCCAGCCGATGGTGCGGTCACCGAACTCCTTCTTGGCGAGCGCGTAGCCCCACTTCATGAACATGCCCTCGGTGTACTTCTGGATATTGCCCTTGTGCACGAGGGTCACGTTCTTGCGGTTGTTCTCGATGGCGTAGCGGATGGCGGCGCGGATGAGTCTCTCGGAACCCTCCTTGGAGATCGGCTTGATCCCGATCGAAGAGGTTCCCGGGAAGCGGATATTCTTCACCTTCATCTCGTCCTGCAGGAACTTTATGACCTTTTTGGCCTCGGGCGTGGACTGCTCCCACTCGATGCCCGCGTAGATGTCTTCCGTGTTCTCCCGGAAGATCACCATGTCCACCTTGTCCGGGCGCTTCACGGGTGATGGCACGCCCTGGAAGTACTTGATGGGCCGCAGGCAGACGTAGAGGTCGAGCACCTGGCGCAGCGTGACGTTGAGCGAGCGGAATCCCTCGCCCACGGGCGTCGTGAGGGGGCCCTTGATCGCCACCAGGTACTCGCGGATGACGTCGAGCGTCTCGTCGGGCAGGAGGTTGGGCGGGCAGTCCTTGCCGTAGACGGCGGCCGCCTTCTCGCCCGCGTACGTCTCCACCCACGCGATCTTCTTCTTGCCCTTGTAGGCCTGCTCCACGGCGGCGTCGAGGACGCGCACGGAGGCGGCCCAGATGTCGGGTCCGGTGCCGTCGCCCTCGATGAACGCGATGATCGGGTTGTCCGGCACGCTCAGCTTGCCGTGCGTGATCGTGATCTTCTCGCCCTTGGGGATCTTGACCTTGCCTGCCATTAGACGTCCTCTCCCGGTTTTGCCTTGGTGTCGGTCGCTTCCAGCTTCACGTCCTTCATCTCCGCCGGCTGCCCCGTGACCGGATCCACCGGCTGCCCGGCGTTGAGCGCCGAGCCCGCCTTGAACCACGCGATCTGCTCGCGCGTCATGCTGTGCCGCGCCTGGATCTCCAGCACGGTGCCGTCGGGCTTCTTGAGCTGGACTGTCAGTGTCTTGCCGGGCTCCAGCGAGTAGAGCCCGGTCACGCTCACGCGATCGTTCTGCTCGAACTTGTCGTAGTCCGCGGGATCGACGAACGTCAGCGGCAGCACGCCCTGCTTCTTGAGATTCGTCTCGTGAATGCGGGCGAAGCTGCGCACGAGCACGCACACGCAGCCGAGGTGGCGCGGCGACATCGCCGCGTGCTCGCGGCTGGAGCCCTCGCCGTAGTTCTCGTCGCCGACGACGATCCACTCCAGTCCCGCCGCCTTCAGCTCGCGCGCGATCTTGGAGAAGGGCTGGCCGGCGGCGCCCGTGAGCGGGTTCACGCCTTTGCCCGCCTCCCCCGTGAACGCGTTGACGGCGCCGAGGAACATGTTGTCGCTGATGCGGTCGAGATGGCCGCGGAAGCGCAGCCACGGGCCCGCGGGCGAGATGTGGTCGGTGGTCGTCTTGCCCTTGGTTTTCACCAGAATGGGCAGGTCGACGAAGTCCACGCCGTCCCACGCCACGAAGGGCCCCAGCAGCTGCAGGCGCTCGCTGTTGGCAGGCACGTCGAGGGTCACGGCCTCGCCGTCCTCGGCGGGCGGCTCGTAGCCCTCCTCGCCGCGCGCGAAGCCGTTGCGCGGAAGCTCCTCCGCCTCCGGCGCGGTCAGGCGCACCGGTTTGCCGTCGGCGCCGGGCAGGGTGTCGTGCACGGGATCGAACTCGAGCGTGCCCGCGAGCGCGAGGGCGGTGACCATCTCGGGGCTCGTGATGAACGACAGCGTGGAGGCGCTGCCGTCGTTGCGGCCGGGGAAGTTGCGGTTGAAGGACGACACGATGCTGTTCGCCTCGTTCTCGCCCACGTCCGAGCGCTTCCACTGCCCGATACAGGGGCCGCAGGCGTTGGCGAGCACGGTGCCGCCGATCTTCTCGAAGGTCGCCACCAGCCCGTCGCGCTTGATGGTCTGGAACACCCGCTCGGAGCCCGGGGTGATGAGGAAGGGCGTCTTCGCCTTGATCCCCGCCTTGATCGCCTGCTGGGCGACGTGCGCGGCGCGGCGCATGTCCTCGTACGAGGAGTTGGTGCAGGAGCCGATGAGCGCGCTCTTGATCCGGGTGGGCCAGCCGTTGGCGCGCACGTCGGCGGCGAGCTTGCTGATGGGCCGCCCGAGGTCGGGCGAGTGCGGGCCGACCACCTGCGGCTCCAGCGTGTCGAGGTCGATCTCGACGATCTCGTCGTAGTACGCTTTCGGGTTGTCGTCCACCTCGGCGTCGGCCCGCAGGTGCTCGGCGAACTCCTCGGCCAGGCGCGCGACGTCCGTCCGCTCCGTGGCCTTCAGGTAGGTCGCCATCCGCGAGTCGAAGGGGAAGACGGACGTGGTGGCGCCCAGCTCCGCGCCCATGTTGCAGATGGTCCCCTTGCCGGTAGCGCTGATGGACTCCGTGCCGGGACCGAAATACTCGATGATCTTGTTGGTGCCGCCCTTCACGGTGAGGACCGAGCAGAGATACGTGATGACGTCCTTGGACGCCGTCCATCCGTGCAGCTTGCCCGTCAGCCGCACGCCGACAAGCTTGGGATGCAGCACCTCCCACGGCAGCCCCGACATGACTTCCGCGCAGTCGGCGCCGCCGACGCCGATGGCCAGCATGCCCAGGCCACCGCCGTTGGGCGTGTGGGAGTCGGCGCCGATCATGAGCCCGCCCGGGAACGCGTAGTTCTCGAGCACGACCTGGTGGATGATCCCCGCGCCGGGGCGCCAGAAGCCGATGCCGTACTTGCGGGAGGCCGAGTGCAGGAATCTGTAGACCTCTTCGTTGTCCTGGATGGCGCGCGCGAGATCCTGGGCCGCTCCACTCTCCGCACGGATCAGGTGATCGCAGTGCACGGTGGTGGGCACCGCCACGCGCTTGCGGCCCGACTGCATGAACTGCAGCAGCGCCATCTGGGCGGTCGCGTCCTGCAGCCCCACGCGATCGACGTTCAATCTGAGGATCGCGCGGCCGCGCTCCCATTCCTGGCTCTCGAAGTCGTGGCAGTGCGATACCAGGATTTTCTCGGCCAGCGTGAGGCCGCGACCGAACGTCTGGCGGGCACGGGCGAGACGGTCAGGCATGGAGGCGTAGAGCGAGCGGATCTGCGCGGACATCGGAGGCCTCCTGCGAGCAAAAGTTCGCCTCCCCCCGTGCGCGGAGGGGAGGCGACGTAAATGACGGATTACTTTAACGCCGCGCGTTGTACCGCGTCAAGGCGACGCCCCCTCGGTTGCTACTGCTACATAGAAATGTCGTGGGGTAACTGCTCCGTGAAAATGTCATCCCCTATGGAGACTTTCACGATGAGCCGGAAGGAGATACCCCGCCCGGGGCTGGTCGCGGCCGCCGTGGCGGGTCAGATCACCAATCGGCGCCGACCGAGGTAGTAGCGGTACTCCAGCGAGAAGTGAGGCCAGCGCGGATCGGCGAGGAGGGGGGTGAACAGGGTCCCCGCGGGAAGGAAACCGGTCGGGAACCGCGTGACTCGGACGAGGTCGCTCGGGGCCGGCGGCCGCTCCTGGATGACGACCCGGATCACGCCTCGATGCTCTTCAGCGCGGAGACGATCGACTCCCGCTGCAACACCGCGGCCGCGTAGCCCTTCAGGTAGGCGTCTTCGACGGGCACGGCGGTGGCGAGTCCGATCCCACCGGTCACGGTGACGGCCACGATAACCGTCGTCAGGAGGCGCCGAGCTGGTATCACGCTTGAGCTTACTTCTTTTCCGCGGTGACGACGCCAGTGATCCCGGAATCGTGCATCCAGACCCCGAAGTCGCTGAACCCGGCCTCGCGCGCCCATCGCAGGGTTAGCTCGAACGGCCGTAGACTCATGACCCACGGCGCTCCCGTATGTGAAGGGAGGATGCGGGCGACAAGTTCGAATTGGGGATGGTACGGCTGAACCGTGAAGATGAACCGGCCCGGGGCCTCAAGCGCCTTGTAGACTTGGTGGAAGTGGCGGCGCACGAGATTGTCGTCGGGGACGACCTCGTGGAGGCCAGCAGCTATGATGACGTTCGGGGGTGGGGTGAGTCCGCGCAGCGCGACCTCGCTGAAGGCATCCTCACGTTGAATCCGCGGAGATACACGCAACGCCTCGGCCTGCCTGGCCGCTATCTGACAACTCTCCGCCTTGTAGTCCCAGAGCACGGCGTACACCGCGGCTCCACGGAATTCCGTGAGGGCTTCCAGGACATAGCGCGCGCTACCGCAGCCCAAGTCCAACAGGACGGTGGGCACCCCCTGCCTAACGTTCTCGCGGAGCGTCTCCCGGATCAGGGCGTTGAGCTTTGCGCACCGTGCGCGACTTGCTTGCCAACCGACGGAGTTGAGGCAAAGACGATCGAGGGCGGTGCCGAGCCAGCCTCTCCCGGATGGTCGGTTTTGATACACGTGCTCAAGAACCACGCCCGAATCGAAGCCGTGTTCGCGACCGAGACGAAGCGAGTCGGAGAGCGGGCTCACCATATAGACGAGGCGGCGTAGGATCATGAAGTAGAGGTCCCGAGGTCGATAACGCGGCAAGGGGCGAACGAGGGTTTCATATAGCGGCCGGGTCTTCTGCTTCACTGAGCAGGTCCCCTCCAGTTGGATTTCCTATGGCCGGCCCATCGCGAGGCCGCTCACACGGTGGCGCGATCGCTTCACATGGGCGATGCCGAGGCACCCAAGATCAGATATGGACCGATTGCCGTCCCAGTGACGGCGTCCATCGAGCCGCCCGTCGATGCGCCCGAGAATCTGCCGAAAGAGAGTCGGTGTCAAATGGCTCTCCGCCAGCTGCTACTGCTACATAGAAATGTCGTGGGGTAACTGCTCTGGCCGCCGCCCTGCCCGCGCCGCCGCGCCCGCATCCCTGGCGCCGTGCCTATAACCCCCGCCTCGCTCTGCGAGCCGGTCACCCCCAGCACGGGGGATGACATTTTCACGTTGCAGTACCCACGACATTTTTATGGACCAGCGACAGGCGACGCCCCCTCGGAAGGCCCGACGGTGAATGAGTACTGCCCCGCCGGCTGGCCGTCGACGACGAGTCGCGCCGTCCAGCGGCCGGGATACGGGCGCAGCATCCACATCGGCGTCACGTGGCTCTGCCACGCAGCGACGGCGAGCGTGTCCACCACGCGCCGCTCGGTGCCGTGCGTGTCGTGCCAGTGGCTGGTGAGGCGGGGCGCCGCGGCGTAGGGACGAAGCGCGACGACGAGCGCCACCGCGCGATGGCGGCTGGGATGGAAGCGCTCCACCGCGGGCGGTCCCGAGATGACCTCCGGCCTCGCCGCATCCACGCGCGCGGGAAGCCGATCGCTGAAGTACACGCGCTCGAGGAGCGGTGACGCGGGCGTGGTCGTGGAGGCGGCTCCACTCGCGGGCGCGGCGCCGACGGTCGCAGTGGCGGCGCCATGGGAGCATTCGAGCGGGGCCGTCCATCGCCGATGGGCCGGAAAACGCGCGAGCAGATCGGCCATCTCCTCACACGGATGGCGATGGCCCCACGGCACCACGCCGCGGCCGTCGGTCACGGCGCGGTGGAAGCCCAGCATGCCGTCGTACATGAGGCTGAGCGCCTGCTCCTCCGGCAGCCGGCCCACGCGCACGAGGATGTCCACCGCCTTCACGTTGGCGTCGAGCTCGCGCTGCTCCTGCTCCTGCTGCTGCTCGAGCACGGTGACGGAGCGCAGGGGCTCGTCGTGACCGAGCAGGTAATGCCCGAGCTCGTGCGCGATCACGGAGTCGCGGTACCGGGAAAACAGCATGGGCGTGGACACCGTGATCATCCCGCGCCGGTACGTGCCGCCGATAGACTCCGCGTCGTCACCCACGAGCAGGTGAACGGGCCGCACGCCGTAGGCGCGCGTCACCCGGTCGATGAGCTCGCGCAGCTCCGCCGCGCTGTGCTCCTGGGCCGGCGTGAGCGTGGCGCACCCGGCGAGCAGAAGGGCGAGGACGAGGCGGGCAACCACCCTGACTATAGGATTAGACGCGACCGAACAGACGGCGCGTCGCCATCGCGCGCAGGCGGATGATCGACGTGGTGGGCGACAGGCCCATCGGGCACACGTCCGTGCAGGTGGACTGGCCGTGACAGCGCGCGAGCGCGTCGTCGGAGAGCAGCACCTCCCACCGGCCGCTGCCCGCCGCGTCGCGGCGATCGCGCTGCACGGTGAAGGCGCGGTTGAGCGCGGCGGGGCCGGGGAAGTGCTCATTGTGCGCCACCATCGTGCACGCGGACACGCACATGCCGCAGCCGATGCACTCGATGGCCTCGTCGATCTCACGCCGCTCCCCCGACGGCGACGGAATGACCGCGTAGGGCGCCGCGCCCGCCGCGGGCGCGAGCGCCGCCCCCACCGAGCGCATCTTGTCGCCGAAGGGCGCCATGTCGACGACGAGATCGCGGAGCAGCGGAAAATGATAGAGCGGGCGGACCGAGATCGCGCCCGCCCCCAGCGTCGCCACGCGCGTGCGGCACGCCCAGCGCTCGCGACCGTTGACGACCATCGCGCACGAGCCGCACATGCCGACGCGGCAGGCGTAGCGAAAGGCCAGGGTGGGGTCCTGCCGTCGCTGGATCTCGACGAGGGCGTCGAGCACCGTGGTGTCGCCGCCGGTCGCCACCTCGTACGCCTGCCAGCGCTCCCCGGCATCCGGCGACCAGCGGAACACGCGCAGCGTGGCCAGGCTCAGCCTCCGCGCAGGGAGCGGGACGCGGGCAGCCCGGACTGGCCGCCCTTCCAGTCCCACGACAGGACGACCACCCGGTACGCGGGCGCCGCGCGTTCGACGGGGACCTCGAAGTACACGCGCGGGCCCGGCAGCACGTCGCCGCTCACGTAGCCGACCGTCGTCGCCGTCACCTGCCCCGCCGCGTCCAGGCTCTCCACGAGCACGCGCACCTGCTGCGCGACGATTCCGTAGGTGTTCACGACGTGCCCGCTCACGACCGGGCGCCCGCGCCGCTCGCCCGCCTGCCAGTCGACGGCAAAGAACGCTTCGGATCCGTAGATGCGGTAGGTCTGCGCGTGGGCGACCACCGGGGACAACATCAGGGCCAGTGCTGCCGCGATCGTGAGCGCTCTGGTCATGGCTCCTCCTCCCCGTATATTACGCGGCCCACGGAGAAAGAGCGCACGGCACCGACCTAGGTGACTTTCTCGACGGCGATCTGGTCGCGTTTCCTGCCGAGCGCCGGGAACAGCGGCGACACCAGCAGGAAGAAGGCGAGGGCGAGGCAGGCGGCGGAGATCGGGCGCGTGAAGAAGAACGAAAAGTCGCCCTGGGAGAGGATGAGCGACTTGCGGAGGTTGTTTTCCATGAGGGGTCCGAGGACGAAGGCGAGGACGAGGGGCGCTCCTTCATATTCGAACTTCTTCATCAGGTAGCCGACAACACCAAAGGCGAGCATCACGTAGATGTCGAAGATGGAATTGGACACGGTGTACACGCCGATGAGGCAGAAGAGGAGGATGAGCGGGAAGAGAATCTTGTAGGGAATCTTCAGCACCTGCACCCAGATGCCGATGAGGGGCAGGTTGAGCACGAGCAGCATCACGTTGCCGATGTACATGCTCGCGATCACGCCCCAGAAGAGGCCGGGGTTCTGCTTCATCATGAGCGGCCCCGGCTGCACGCCGTGGATCATGAAGGCGCCGAGCAGGAGTGCCATCACCACGTTGGGCGGCACCCCCAGCGTCAGGAGCGGGATGAACGCCCCTCCCGTGGCCGCGTTGTTTGCCGCCTCCGGCGCCGCCACCCCTTCGATGGCGCCCTTGCCGAACCGCTCCGGGTGCCGGGACACCCGCTTTTCCAGCGCGTAGGAGAGAAAGGAGGCGATGACGGCCCCACCCCCGGGCAGGATGCCGAGGAAGAACCCCACCACGGAGCCGCGCACGAGCGGCCACTTGCTCGCCGCCCAGTCCGCGGCGCTCGGCAGCAGTCCCTTGATGCGCGTGTCGAACACTTCGCGCGCGACCGTCTGCTCGATGTTGAGCAGCACCTCCGACACGCCGAAGAGTCCCATCACGATGGGCACGAGCCCGATGCCGTCCACCAGCTCCATGCGGTCGAAGGTCAGGCGCGGGCGCGCGTTGATGGAGTCGAGCCCGATGAGCCCCAGCACAATGCCGAAGGCCG
>CAYQQT010000005.1:6740-20248 GCA_964419375.1 uncultured bacterium | reverse complement strand
GGCAGGCGGCACGCGCGCGGCGGGCGTGCGCGCCGCGCGTGACGAGTTCTACCGTGGCGAGACGGCCAAGCGCATCGTCGAGTTCCACCGCACGCACGAGGGGCTCCTGGCGGCGGCGGACCTCGCCGAGTTCAACGTGGAGGTGGAGCCCGCCCTCCTTGGTGGCTTCGGCGCCTACGACATCGCCGTCTGTGGATTCTGGTGCCAGGGGCCGGTGTTCCTCCAGCTCCTGAATCTCCTGGACGGTGTGGACCTGCGCGCGCTCGGCCACAACTCGCCCGCGTATCTGCATCGCCTCGTGGAGACGATCAAGCTCGCGTTCGCCGATCGCGAGGCGTACTACGGCGATCCGCACTTCGTCGACGTGCCCGCCGAGCGCCTGCTGTCGCTCGACTACGCGCGCGCCCGACAGGCGCTCGTCGGTGAGCGCGCCTGGCCCGGCGTGCCGCCTGCCGGCGACGTCGCCATTCCCGCGTCCCGCGCGCGCGCGATGCCGATCGCGGGCGGCTCCCCTGATTCGCTGGACACGAGCTACGTGGCGGTGGTCGACGAGCACGGCAACGCGTTTTCCGCGACGCCGAGCGATCCGAACGTCGACTCCCCCGTGGTGGCGGGCGTCGGGTGTGTCGTCTCGCCCCGTGGCTCGCAGGGCTGGCTCGACCCCCGCCACGCGAGCGTGGTGGCGCCGGGCAAGCGCCCGCGGCTGACGCCCGCTCCCGCGATGATGCTCGCCGATGGCCGCGCCGTGATGCCGTTCGGCACGCCCGGCGGCGATGTGCAGCAGCAGGCGATGCTCCAGGTGCTGCTCAACATCACCGTGTTCGGGATGGCGCCGCAGCAAGCCGTCGAAGCGCCGCGCGTCGCGTCACGCAGCTTCCCCGATTCCTTCTGGCCGCATGCGATGGCGCCGGGCAGAGTGGAGGCCGAGCGCCGCCTGCCCGCCGACACGCGCGCCGCGCTCGCCGCCATGGGTCACGACGTCGCCGAATGGACCGACTGGGAATGGCGCGCCGGCGCCGTCAGCGCAGTCAAAATCGGCAACGACGGCACCCGCTGGACCGCCGCGGACCCTCGCCGCGGCTCGCACGCCATCGCCCGCTGACCTGTCGGTTGAAGCGCCACCGCGCGCTCGGCGGGGGCGGGGCGGGCGTCGGGGTTTCGGGACTCGTTTCCCGCTCACCAGCAACCGGGCGTGGCGTGGAGATAAAGCCCAGCCGCCCCGGGTCCGACCCGGCCACCATCCACGTAATCCCGGAACCCCGACGCCCGCCATCGCCCGCTGACCTGTCATGGTCGTAGCGCTACCGCGCGTTCGGCGGGGGCGGGGTGGGCGTCGGGGTTCGGGGACTCGTTTCCCACTCACCAGCAACCGGGCGTGGCGTGGAGATGGAGCCCAGCAGGGCGAAGCCCACGAGGCGCAGGGCGGGAATCTCGACGACGTTGAGACGCAGGATCCGCTCGGCTTTGCGTCGCTCGGCGAGGACGGGATCGACGTCGACGGCGTCCGGCGCGAGATCCGTCAGCTAGCCGTCACCGTCGCGGGCGTCATGGGGCGCGCGCGCAAGGGCTCCTCACGGATCAGCATCGTGAGCCCGGCGGCCAGGAACGCCATCAGCGCCGCGGACACGAAAGCGCTGGAGTAGCTGCCGGTCCATTCGAAGATCCAGCCCGCCAAGGCGGCGCCGAGGGCCGCGCCCACCTGGTGGGCGAAGAAGATCCAGCCGGTGAGCTCGCCCACGGAGTAACGGCCGTAGATATTCGCGGTGAGCGTGGTCGTGGGCGGCACGGTGGAGATGTAGTTGAGCCCGAAGAGGGCCGCCCACACGTGGAGTGAGGGCACGTTCCACACGTAGAGCAGGAAGACGAGCGACAGCCCGCGCACGAAATAGTAGGTGGCGAGCGGGCCCCGCCGCCCGAAGCGGTCGCAGATCCAGCCCGAGCCGAGGGTGCCGATGATGTTCATGGCGCCCATGACGCCGAGAGCGGTGGAGGCCTGCATGGCGCTGAAGTTGTGCTCGAGCGCGTGCGGCATGAAATGGGTGAGCACCATGCCGTTCGATGTGTAGCCGCATACGAAGAACGTCGCCATCAGGAGCCAGAAGGGCAGCGTCTGCGCCGCCTCCGTCACCGAGATGCGGCCGGCCTTCTGCACGGCCGCCACCGCGGCGGCGCTCTGCGCCGGTCCCGTGGCGCCGTACGGGCGCTGCCCCTGGTCCTCGGGGTTGTTGCGCACGAGCCACAGGGCGAGCGGCAGCACCGTGACGAGCAGTCCGAGGCCGAGCCAGAGAAAGCTCGTGCGCCAGCCGTAGTACACGGTGAGCACTGTCGCGAGGGGAATGATCACGAGCTGGCCCGCCGACATGCCGCCGGCGGCCATGCCTATCGCGAGTCCCCGCCGCGTCTCGAACCAGCGCGCGATGAGCGTGGAGCCGGTGGTGAGGGCGAGGCCGCCCGCGCCGAGCCCCATGAGCAAGCCGGTCGTCAGATACACGTGCCAGAGCTGCTGGATGAACGAGGCCCCGATGGACCCCGCCGACAGCATGACCAGGCCGCAGAGGAGGACGCGCCGCGGCCCCCAGCGATCCGCCAGCCGACCGACGATGGGTCCGGCGGCGCCCAGCAGCAGCAGCGAGATGGCGGCGGCCCCGGAGAGGGCGCCGCGCCCCCACCCGAACTCCGTCTCCATCGGCTTGATGTAGACGCCGAACACGGAGCGCAGCCCCGAGCCCGCCATCATGCACAGCGTGAGGACACCGAGGATGATCCACGCCGGATGAATCCGCCCCCGCCGCTCGCTCACTGAGGGTGAGATGCGGGCGGAGGGGGTGACGGATTCAGGGGCGGCCTACACCACGTCGGCCGTGACTTCCCGCCGGAACACGATCCGGTCGCCGTCGGCATCGACGACGACTGTATCGCCTTCGGCGAATTCACGCTCGAGGAGCTTCAGCGCGAGCGGGTCCTGGACGAGCCGCTGAATGGTCCGCTTCAGCGGCCGCGCCCCGAAGGCGGGGTCGTACCCCTCGCGCGCCAGCAGCGCCTTGGTGCCGTCGGTGACCTCGAGGCCGATGCGCCGGCTCTCCAGCCGGCGGCGCAGATGGCCGAGCTGGATGTCCACGATGCGCCCGATCTCGTCCCTGCCCAGCGGCATGAAGACGACCACCTCGTCGATACGGTTGAGGAACTCGGGGCGCAGCGTGTTGCGCAGCTCCTGCATGATGAGCGGTCTCACCTTCTCGGGCCGGTCGTTCTCGCGGAAGATGTGGCTGCCGAGATTGGACGTCATGATGACGACCACGTTGCGGAAGTCCACCGTGCGGCCGTGGCCGTCGGTGAGGCGGCCGTCGTCCAGCACCTGGAGCAGCACGTTGAAGACGTCCGCGTGCGCCTTCTCGATCTCGTCGAAGAGCACCACCGAGTACGGGCGCCGGCGCACCGCCTCCGTGAGCTGACCGCCCTCGTCGTAGCCGACGTAGCCGGGGGGGGCGCCGATGAGGCGCGCCACCGTGTGCTTCTCCATGTACTCCGACATGTCGATGCGGATCATCGCCTTCTCGTCGTCGAACATGAACTCCGCGAGCGCGCGCGCCAGCTCCGTCTTGCCCACGCCGGTGGGCCCGAGGAAGAGGAAGGAGCCGATGGGGCGATTGGGGTCCGACAGCCCGGCGCGTCCGCGGCGCACGGCGTTGGCGACGGCGTGGATCGCCTCCGCCTGGCCGATGACGCGCGCGGCGAGCCGCTCCTCCATCTTGATGAGCTTCTGGACCTCGCCTTCGAGCAGCCGCGTGACGGGGATGCCCGTCCACTTGGCCACGGTGGAGGCGATGTCCTCCTCGTTCACTTCCTCGCGCAGCATGCGGCCGCGCTGGTGGTGGTCGGCGAGCGTCCTCTCCAGCTCCGCCTGCTGCTTCTCGAGGTTCGGCAGCGTGCCGAAGCGCAGCTCGGCGGCCCGGTTGAGGTCGCCCCTGCGCTCGGCGTCGGCCATGGCCATGCGGGTGGCCTCGATCTCTTCCTTGATGCGGCCGATGCGGGTGATGCCTTCCTTCTCCGCGGTCCACTGCGCCTTGAGCCCGGTGGACTTCTCCTTCAGCTCGGCGAGCTCGGCGTCGATCTTCACCAGCCGCTCGCGCGAGACCTCGTCCGTGTCCCGCGCCACCGACACGCGCTCGATCTCGAGCTGCATGATGCGGCGGGTGATCTCGTCGATCTCCTGCGGCATGGAGTCGATCTGCATGCGGATGCGCGCGGCCGCCTCGTCCATGAGGTCGATCGCCTTGTCGGGCAGGAAGCGGTCGCCGATGTAGCGGTGTGACAGCACGGCCGCGGCCACCAGCGCGGTGTCCTTGATGGCCACCTTGTGATGGACCTCGTACTTGTCCTTGAGGCCTCGCAGGATCGCGATGGTGTCCTCCACGGAGGGCTCGCGCACCATCACGGGCTGGAAGCGGCGCTCCAGCGCGGGGTCCTTCTCGAGGTGCTTGCGGTACTCGTCCAGCGTGGTGGCGCCCACGCAGCGCAGCTCGCCTCGCGCGAGGGCGGGCTTGAGCATGTTGGCGGCGTCCACGGCGCCTTCCGCCGCGCCCGCGCCCACGAGCGTGTGCAGCTCGTCGATGAAGCAGATGATCTGCCCCTCGGACTCCGTGATCTCCTTCAGCACCGCCTTCAGGCGGTCCTCGAACTCGCCGCGGTACTTGGAGCCCGCCACCATGCCGCCGATGTCGAGCGCCATCAGGCGCTTGTCCTTGAGCCCCTCGGGGACGTCGCCGGCCACGATGCGCTGGGCGAGACCCTCGACGATGGCGGTCTTGCCCACCCCCGGCTCGCCGATGAGCACGGGGTTGTTCTTCGTGCGCCGGGAGAGCACCTGCACCACGCGGCGGATCTCCTCGTCGCGGCCGATGACCGGATCGAGCTTGCCCTTGCGGGCCGCCTCCGTGAGGTCGCGCGCGTACTTCTGCAGCGCCTGGTACTTGTCCTCGGGGTTTTGGTCCGTCACGCGCTGCGTGCCGCGCACGTCCACGAGGCCGCGATAGAGCGCCTCCGGCGTGGCGCCCGCCGTCTTGAGCGCCCGTGCCGCGGCGCCGTCGGACTCCTGCGCGAGGGCGATCAGCAGATGCTCGGTGGACACGTAGTCGTCGCGCAACCGCTCCGCTTCGCCCTGCGCGCGCTCGAGCGCCTTCCGCAGGCGCTCGCCCAGATACGCGCCGCTGCCGCCGCTCACGGTGGGTACGCGCGCGAGGTCCGCGGCCAGTTGCTGCGCGATCGCCTCCGGCCGCGCCCCGAGCTTGCCGAGAAGCGGGGCCACCACCCCGTCCTTCTGCTCCAGCAGCGCGGAGAGAAGGTGCTCCGGCTCGAGCGCCTGGTGCCCGAGCCGCTCCGCGATCGACTGCGCCGCCTGCACCGCTTCCTGTGCCTTGACCGTGAACTTGTCGAGTCTCATGCCTGTCTCTTCCTTGCCTTTTGCTCTCGTTATCCCTGCGCGTATCCGCGGGGTGAATCGTGTCGCACCGCCTTCAGCTTCTCGTACAGCTCGCGCTCCGGCGCCGTCAGCTCGGCCGGCATGACGATTTTCACCGCCACCAGCTCGTCGCCGCGGCCGCCTGCCTTGAGCTTCGGCATCCCGTAGCCGGGAAGGCGGAAGGTGCGGCCGCTCGACGTGGCGGGCGGGACTTTCATCGACACCTTGCCGCGCAGCGTGGGGACCTCGAGGGTCGTGCCCAGCGCCGCCTCGGGCGCCGTGATCGGCAGCGTGATGTGGAGGTCATCACCCTTGCGCTCGAACTGCGGATGCGGTGCCACGGTGACGGTCAGGTACAGGTCGCCGCGGCCGCCCGCCATGCCCGCGCCTTCGCCCGCCACGCGCACGCGCTGGCCCGTGCGCACCCCCGCGGGGATCTTCACGTCGACGTCGTGGCGCGCGTGCTGCCAACCGCCGCCGTGACACGTGGCGCACGGCTTGCCGCCCACGTGACCGGCGCCGTGGCAGGTCGTGCACGGCTCGTCCGTCTCCAGCGTGAAGGTCTTGCGGGTACCGGCGAAGGCTTCGTCGAGCGTGATCTCCACGCCTGCTTGCAGATCCTCGCCACGCCGGCGCGAGCGGCCACGGCCGCCCTCGCCCGCGAAGAGGTCTTCGTAGCGCACGCCGCCGCCGCTGCGTGCCCCCTGGTCACCGAAGATGGTTCGGAAGAAATCCGAGAAGTCCCCGGCATCCCCGCTGGACTCGGTGTGGAAGCCGCCACCGCCCGGCGCCCCGGTGGGCCCGCGCTGGGCGTAACGCTGCCAGTCGGGTCCCAGCGTGTCGTACCGCTTGCGCTTCTCCGGGTCCGACAGGACCTCGTAGGCTTCCGTGGCCTCCCGGAACCGATCCCCGGCGTCCTTGGTCTTGGCGACGTCCGGGTGGTACTTGCGCGCCAGCTTCCGGTAGGCGGACCGGATCGTCTTCTCGTCGGCCTTCCGGTCGACGCCGAGGAGCTTGTAATAGTCCCGGAACTCAACAGCCATGCATTAACCCTACAAGGAGTGTAGCAGGCCAATTGAGTGGTTGCCACTCATATGCTGGAAATTAGCCGCCCGAATGGCGGCTACCCTGGTCCGATCAGCCCTTGTTGACGGTGAAGGCCACGTAGAGCGACATGGGTCCGCGCTGCAGCAGGACGGTGAGGCGGTCCCCCTCCTTGACGTCCTTGATCAGCTTCTCGTAGTCGCTGATGGAGCGGACCTTCTGCCGGTTGATCTCGCGGATGATGTCGCCGCGCTGGACGCCGGCCTCGGAAGCGGCGCTGTTCTCCTCCACGCGCGAGACGATGACGCCTTCGTTCGACTTGAGGTTGAGCTGCCGGGCCACTTCGGGAGTCACCGGCCGGACGTCGAGGCCAAGCGTCGAGGGGGTGGCGCGGTCGCCGCCCTGGCGCGGCCCCTGCGCCTGGCGGTCGTCGGGCGACTCACCGATCTTGATCTCGACGCTCTTTTCCCCCTGCTCACGCCACACCTTCATCTTGCCGTCCTTGCCGGGGGAGGCGAGGCCGACCGCCCGCTGCAGGTCGGCGGGCACTTCCAACTTCTTGCCGTCGAACTCCAGCAGGATGTCGCCCGGCTTGAGGCCCGCCTTCGCGGCGGGGCTGTCGGGCATCACGTCGGAGACGAGCACGCCCTTGCTGTCCTTGGCGCCGAACGAGCGCGCGAGCTCGGGCGTCAGAGGCTGGATCGACACGCCGAGCCAGCCGCGGGTGACGCGGCCCTTGGTGTTGAGCTCGGTGTAGATCTTCCGCGCCATGTTGGACGGGATGGCGAAGCCGATGCCGGAGCCGCCGGCGACGATGGCGGTATTGATGCCGACCACCTCACCCTGCATGTTGACGAGAGGTCCGCCCGAGTTGCCGGGATTGATGGCGGCGTCGGTCTGCAGGAAATCGTCGAAAGGCCCCTGGCCGATCTGGCGCGCCTTGGCGCTGATGATGCCGGCGGTGACGGTGGCCTGAAGCCCGAAGGGCGAGCCCACCGCGATGACCCAGTCTCCGACCTGCATCTTCTCGGAGTCGCCGAGGCGGGCGAACTTGAACGTGCCCTTGCCATCATCGAGCTTGAGCACGGCGAGGTCGGTCTTCTTGTCCATCCCGACCACCTTCGCCTTGTGCTTGGTGCCGTCGAGGGTCACCACCTCGATGTCGGTGGCCTTTTCGACCACGTGGGCGTTGGTGAGCGCGATGCCCGTGGGATCGACGATGACGCCGGAGCCGAGGCTGCGCGAGGGCATGCGCTCGGGCGCGTCGCCGAAGAAGCGCTTGAAGAACTCCTCGCCGAAGAACTCCTCGAAGGGCGTGCGCCCGGGCCCGGGTCCGGCGCCGCCGCCCTTGGAGAACGTGTTGATGTTGATGACGGCCGGCTTGATCATCTCCGCGACGTTGGCGAACGTGCCCGTGCTGAGCGGCATCTGCACGGGCAGGATGGGCGCCTGCACCATCGGCGCCGACGCCAGCTCCACCGGTCGTGCCCGCTCCAGGCGGCCGGTGGCGTAGCCGCCGAGCGCAGTGCCGAGCAGGACGGCGATCGTGAGAGCGCCGGCGAAGGTCCTCCGTTTGAGCTGCATCATCGTGCCTCCTCTTTCAAGGCCTCTTCGGCCATTTCATCTCCCGCGAGCAGCCGCTTCAGGCGATCGCCCTCGAGGGTTTCAGTGCGCTTCAGCTCGCCCGCGGCGTGTACGAGCATCGCTTTCTTGCTGGTCAGGATCCCCCGCACCCGGTCGTGGGTGCGGTCGAGGATGGCGCGCACCTCCTCGTCGATGGTGCGGGCGGTGGCCTCGCTGTAGTCGCGCTCGCCCCCCATGCCCGAGCCCTTGAGGAACAGCGGCGTGCGCTCGCCGTAGGTGGCGAGGCCCATGCGCTCGGACATCCCGTACTTGGTCACCATGAGCCGCGCGAGCTCGGTGCCGCGCTCGAGATCGTTGTGCGCGCCCGTCGACACTTCGCCGTACACGAGCTCCTCCGCCACCCGCCCGCCGAGCAGCACCGCGATCCGGTCCTCCAGCTCGCTGCGCGTCATGAGGAACCGCTCCTCGGTGGGCAGCTGGTACGTCATCCCGAGCGCGGCCACGCCGCGCGGGATGATGGTCACCTTGTGCACGCGATCGGCGTGCGCGACGGAGGTGGCCACGAAGGCGTGGCCCATCTCGTGGTGGGCCACGATATCGCGCTCCTTCTCCGACAGCACGCGGCTCCGCTTCTCGAGCCCCGCCACTACGCGGTCGATGGCTTCCTCGAAGTCCGCCATCCCCACCGCATCCTTCTCCTTGCGTGCCGCCAGCAGCGCCGCCTCGTTCACGATGTTGGCGAGGTCGGCCCCCGCGAAGCCCGGCGTGCGCTGGGCGATGACCGCCAGCTCCATGTCGGGGGCGAGCACCACCGTGCGCGCGTGCAGTCGAAGAATCGCCTCGCGCCCGCGCACGTCGGGCTTGTCCACCACGACCTGGCGGTCGAAGCGCCCCGGGCGCATCAGGGCCTGGTCGAGCACCTCGGGACGGTTGGTGGCCGCGATGAGGATGACGCCCTTGGAGGAGTCGAAGCCGTCCATCTCCGCCAGGAGCTGGTTGAGCGTCTGCTCGCGCTCGTCGTGGCCGCCCACGAAGCCGGAGTTGCCCGCGCGCGACTTGCCGATGGCGTCCAGCTCGTCGATGAAGACGATGCAGGGCGCCTTGTCCTTGGCCTGCTCGAAGAGGTCGCGCACGCGCGAGGCGCCCACGCCCACGAACATCTCCACGAACTCCGAGCCCGACAGCGTGAAGAAGGGCACGTCGGCCTCCCCCGCCACCGCGCGCGCGAGCAGGGTCTTGCCGGTGCCGGGCTGGCCCACCAGCAGCACGCCCTTGGGGATGCGGCCGCCGAGCCGCTGGTACTTGCGCGGATTCCTCAGGAAATCGACGATCTCCACCAGCTCCGCCTTCGCCTCGTCCACCCCGGCCACGTCGTTGAAGGTGGTCTTCAGCTCCTTGCGGTCAAAGATCTTGTGCTTGCTGCGGCCGAACGACAGCGCCTGCGTGGGTCCGCCGCCCACACGCCGCATGAGGAACATCCAGATGGCGACCATGACCACGAGGGGAATGACCCAGCCGAAGAGGAGATCCTTGAGGAACGTCGTCTCGATACGCCCCGCGTACTCGACCTTGTGCGCCTCCAGCTCGGTGATGATGGGCTGCTCGTCGACCATCGGGATGCGCATCACGAGGAAGACGCGACTCTCCTCCTCCGTGCCCAGCATCTGGCGCAGGCGGTCGCCGGGCGCGCTGGGAAGGGCGGGCAGGGCGCCCGGCTTGGCGAGGCCGCGGATCTCGCGCTCGGTGAGGGCCACCTTCTCGATCTTGTCCGCGCGCAGGAGCTCGAGGAACTTGGACATCGACAGCTCGACCGTGCGGGGGGCGAGCAGCCACGACTGCAGCATCAGCAGGACGACTGCTGCCACGAGCACGTAGGCGAGCGAGAATTGGATGCGCTGGGACAGGCGCGGCTTCATGGGCGACCTCTGCCCTTTATGCTAGCACCGGGGTCGGATGTGTCAAACGTGCGGGTGCCTTTTCGCTTGACACATTAAGGCGTTCGCCATAAAACTCTGCGCTGAACGGGCATGTGACTTCGGGAACAAGCGCGTGTCTTGTGAGGGAGCACCAACGTTGTCTCGACGCGTGAAATCTGAGGCCGGACCGCTGCACCGGGTGACTGCCCGCCGCTGGGCGTGGCTCGCGCTGTCGCTCGTGATCGCCGCGGTGGCGCTCGCCGCGCTGCCCGCGGAGGCGCAGGAGGCGGCCAAGGAGCCCGCGTACCGCCAGTTCCCGGTCTTCGGCTCGCGCCTGGCGCTGTGGGCGGTCGCGCAGCTGCACCTCAACTTCGCCGCCTTCATCCTCGGCGTGCCCATCTTCGCCGTCATCATCGAGATCATCGGCTGGCGCACGCGCGACGCGCGCTACGACTGGCTCTCGCACGAGCTGGTCAAGCTCACCTTCGCGGCCTTCTCCACCACTGCGCTGCTGGGCGCGCTCCTGCTCTTCGTGCTCATCGGCTATTACCCGAAGTTCTGGACTTATATGACATCGATCTTCTTCTCTACCTACTGGGTATATGCCCTGCTCTTCTTTTTGGAGACGTTCACGGTGTACGTCTGGTACTACGGCTGGGACTGGCTGAGCGGCTCCCGCAAGTGGATCCACGTCAGCCTCGGCGTGCTGTCCAACCTCTTCGGTACCGCCATCCTGCTCGTGGCCAACTCGTGGGTGACCTTCATGATCTCGCCCGCGGGCGTGGACGAGGCGGGCGCGCTCAAGGGCACGGTGTGGGCGGCCATCAACAACTTCACCTGGATGCCCATCAACATCCACCGGCTCATCGCCAACATCGTCTTCGGCGGCACCATTTGCGCCGCCTACGCGGCGTTCAGATTCCTGGGCGCGAAGACCGACGAAGAGCGCGCGCGGTACGACTGGATGGGCTACATCGGCAATTTCATCGCGCTCGCCACCTTCATCGTGCTGCCCTTCGCCGGCTATTACCTGGGCCGCGAGATCTACGCCTACAACCAGACGATGGGCATCACCATGATGGGCGGCTTCATGTCGTGGCTGTGGATCATCCAGGCCATCCTCATCGGCGTGCTCTTCATGGGATCGAACTACTACCTGTGGCTGGGCATGGAGCGCATCCCCGGCTCCGAGCGGTACCGGCGCTACGTGCCCATCCTCATCTCCATCCTCGCCTTCGGCTTCATGGTGTGGGCGACGCCGCGCTCCATGGTGATCACGCTCGACGAGGCGCGCGCGATGGGCGGCACGCATCACCCCGTGCTCGGCTTCCTCGGCGTCATGTCGGCCAAGAACACCGCCGTCAACATGATGATCCTCACCACCTTCCTCTCCTTCGTCCTCTACCGCCGCGCCAACCGCATCTCCATCAGGGGCTGGGCGAAGACGGGGATGGCCATCCAGTGGGCGGCCCTCGGCATCGCGGCCGTGGTCGTCGTTTTCTACGGCGTGTACGGGTACTTCGTGGAGTCGCTGGTGCGCATCGGCTTCTCGGTGTACCAGGTGGCGGCGGTGCTGGCCGCCATCGTGCTCGTGATGGCCATCGACATTCCGATGTTCAAGGGCGCGCGCTCCACGGGCGCCATCCGCTGGGGCACCATCGCGCCGCGCTCGCAGTACGTCCTCATCATGCTGGCGGTGACGTTCACGTGGCTGATGGGCCTCATGGGCTTCGCGCGCTCCGGCATCCGGCAGCACTGGCACGTCTACGGCGTCATGCGCGACACGTCCGTGGAAGCGGTGACGCCCGCCATCGGCTACGCCGCCAACGTGATCACCGCGGTCACCATCGTCTTCTTCGCGCTCGTGATGTTCATCTTCTGGCTGGGCGGCCTTGCGGAGAAGGGCAAGTCCGAGTCGCATGGCCACGGTCATGCGGCGCCGGTGTTCGCCGGCGGAAGCGACGACCCCGAGTAGCATGCGCCTCCCCGTCGGCGTCAAGGTCGCCGTCTTCTCCGTCGCCATCATGGGCGCGTTTAGCTACTACGCGAACTCGATCCCGCAGATCGAATCGAAGCCGCCCCAGGAGCTGTCGCTCGAAGGCGGCACCGTGACGCCCGCGCAGCTCGTGAAGGCGGGCGAAGAGATCTACAAGACGAAGGGCACCTGCGAGATCTGCCACCAGATCGGCCAGAAGGGGACGCGCGCGCCCGATCTCGCGGGCGTGGGCGGGCGCGCCGCGAAGATGAAGCCGGGCGTGAGCGCGAAGGCCTATCTCATCGAGTCACTGATCAACCCCTCGGCGGTCATCGTGGAAGGCTACCCGCCCATCATGCCGGCGGTCGACAAGCCGCCCATCGCGCTCAACCGCTCCGAGCTGTGGGCGCTCACCGCGTTCCTGGAATCGCTGGGCGGAACCGTCGATGTCACGCTCAACGATATCCCGGCCACCGCGGGAGCGGCGGCAGGCGGTGGGGCGGCGTCCGCCGCGCTGAAGCTGCCCGGTGACCCGAAGGTGGGCGAGCAGGTGTTCGTGGGCAAGGGCACGTGCATCGCCTGTCACAAGGCAGGCAAGGTGGGGGCATCGCCCGTCGGCCCCGATCTGTCTCAGCTCGCCAAGATCCAAACGCCGGACTACATCATGGCGAAGATCCTCGACCCCGCCCGCATGGGCACGGTGGCGAACTATCCGAAGGGCGTGATGCCGCAGGATTTCGGCACGCGGCTGACGTCCAAGGAGTACATGGACCTCATGGCGTTCATGCTGACGCTGAAGTGAGGGCGGCATGAGCTTTCTCCGCTCGCGCCTGACGCAGGCCGTGCTCGTGCTGGTGGTGGCCTTCGTGGTGCTGCGCTTCGGCATCAGGCCGCCCGCGCCGTGGAGCGTGATCACGCTCTACATGGGCATCGTCCTCTTCTCGCTGCTCATCTACGTGTCGTCCGACTCGGACTCGTGGCGTGAGTTTCTCCGCCCCATGTGGGAGACGCTCGTGCGGCCCCAGCGGCGCCTGCTGCGCACGGTCCTCCTCGTGGCGATCCCGGTCCTGCTCGGCTACTACGCCTACACGCAGGCGGCGGCCAAGCCGCAGGCGCCCCCCGAGCTGCGCGCGGTGCACCCGGCGCCGCCGGCGTCGATCCAGTTCCGCGGCAAGGAGATCGCGATCGCCGGCTTCGACAACCCGCTGCGCAAGGATGCGAGCGCGTTCAAGAAGCACGCAGCGGTGGGGGGCGAGATCTACATCCGCAACTGCATGTACTGCCACGGCGACAACCTGGACGGCAAAGGCCACTTCGCCGCCGGCTTCAACCCGCCCCCCGCCAACTTCCAGGATCCGGGTACCATCGCCATGCTGCAGGAGGCGTATCTCTTCTGGCGGATCGTCAAGGGCGGGCCGGGGCTGCCGAAGGAGTCGACGCCGTGGAGTTCCGTGATGCCGGCGTGGGAAGAGCGGCTGACGGAAGAGCAGACCTGGCAGGTGATCATGTATCTGTACGATGCGACAGGCCA
>CAYQQT010000005.1:0-6640 GCA_964419375.1 uncultured bacterium | reverse complement strand
CTCTGTCATGGGGAGAAGGGGGACGGCAAGGGGCCGGCGGCGGAGCTGGTGGTGCCGAAGCCGCGGGACTTCACGTCGGGGATTTACAAGATTCGGACGACGGCCAATAAGACGCCGACGGACCAGGACATCTTTCGGGTGGTGACGGACGGGATGCCCGGGACCTCGATGCCGGGGTGGGCGGTTCTTCCTGAGAAGGACCGGTGGAATGTGGTCGCCTACGTCAAGACGTTTGCGGGAGACAAGCTGAGGGAGGCGCCCAAGAAGGTGGAGCTGCCCAAGGAGGTGGCGTCGTCCGCGGAGTCGATCAAGCGCGGGAAGGAGATGTACGAGGCGATCGAGTGCCATAAATGCCACGGCAACGAGGGACGCGCGGACGGGCCCTCGCGCGAAGAGCTCAAGGACGAGTGGGGCCACCCGGTGGCGCCGGCGAACCTCGCCAAGCGCTGGACCTTCCGGGGCGGCGCGAGCCGGACGGACATCGCCACCCGCATCGCCAACGGCGTGCTCGGCACGCCCATGCCGGCGTTCCTGGACGCCGTCGAGAAGCCCGAGGATATCTGGCACCTGACGAGCTTCATCCAGTCGCTGGGCCCCGAGTCCGTGCCGCTCGCCACCCTCGTCACCGTGACGGCGGTGTCCGACGCGATCCCGGACGATCCGAACGCCGACTTCTGGAGCAAGATCGCTCCCAACCACGTCCCGCTCATGGGGCAGGTGATCGTCGACCCGCGGAACTTCAATCCCGTGATCGACCTCGTGTCGGTGCGCGCCGTCTACAACGACAAGGAGATCGCCTTCCACCTCACGTGGGACGATCCCGGAGAATCCAAGGGCGACGGCAAGCAGACGTTCCCCGACGCCATCTCGCTGCAGTTTCCGCCCGTGCAGCCCACGTCCACGGAGCGTCCGTACTTTCTGATGGGCGACTCGTCGGACGCCGTCTATCTCCTGCGCTGGGAGCAGGGCAAGGGCGTGATGGAAGCGTCCGCGAACGGTCCCGCGAAGATCGCGCCCATCGAGGGCGGGGACGTGACGGGCAAGGCCGTCTTCGGCAACGGCCGCTACCGCCTCGTGATGAAGCGCCCCCTCCTCTCGAAAGACGCCAAGCGGATCGGCTTTCAGCCGACGGTGTTCACGCCCGTCGCCTTCCAGGCGTGGGACGGCGGAGCGGGGGAGACCGGCCCCAAGATGTCGCTGACGTCGTGGTACTATCTGCGACTGGAGGCGCCGCAGTCGAACCGCCGTTTTGTGATTCCTCCCGTCGTAGCTCTCCTTACGCTCGCGGCGATGGTGTTGCTGGTCCGGGTCGCCGTACGCGCCGATGCTCGGTCACTGCGATGATGCAAAGACAACGAAGCCTCGTGCTCGATAGATGCGCAGACATGAATCTCAGGAGGATCGACAGCCATGCGTACTAAGACACTCGGAACATTCGCCGCCGTCGCGCTCGTGGCGAGCGCGGCCGCGTTCGTGGGCCTGCCCGGTTTCGCCACCGCCCAGGGTGGGGGCACCATCGAGGCGGAGGTGAAGTACAACGGCGCACCCCAGGTGCAGACCATCAAGGTCAACAAGGACACGCAGGCGTGCGGCACGGAAGCGAAGATCGAGAAGGTGGTGGTGGGCGGCAACAAGGGCCTCGCGTACGCCGTGGTGTCCGTGGCGGGCGCCAAGGGGCAGGCCACCGCGAAGAAGGCGACCCTCGACCAGAAGGGCTGCAAGTTCGTGCCGCACGTGGTGGCGATGACGCCGGGCGAGATCGACATCCTCAACTCCGACGGCATCCTGCACAACCTGCACACCTACTCGACGGCGAACCCCGCCGTCAACAAGGCGCAGCCGAAGTTCAAGAAGACGATGACGGAGAAGTTCGAGAAGCCCGAGATCATCAAGGTCACCTGCGACGTGCACAGCTGGATGCTCGGCTGGATTGCCGTGATGCCGCATCCGTTCTTCGGCGTGACGGGCGACAACGGCACCACGAAGATCGAGAACGTGCCGCCCGGCAAGCACACGGTCGAGGTGTGGCACGAGACGCTGGGCAAGCAGACGAAGGACGTCGAGGTCAAGGCCGGGCAGACCGCCAAGGTCAGCTTCGAGATGAAGGGCAAGTAGAGCCAGCCGTCTTCAAGGGGGCGTAAGAACAGCATGCTCGACTGGTGGCTGCCTGAAAACGTATCGACGTACGGCCGTGACATCGACTGGCTGTTCCACCTCATCTACTGGATCACGGGGATCACCTTCATCCTGGTGTCGGTGGTCATGGTGGCGTTTCTCGTGATGTACCGCGACCGGCCCGGCCGCCGGGCGCGGTACACGCACGGGAACACGGCGCTGGAGATCGCATGGACGGTGGTGCCGTCGCTCATCCTGGTGGTCCTCACGTTCCTGAGCGCGCCCGCGTGGTCGCGCATCAAGATGAACGTGCCCCCCAGCGACTTCGCCATCGAGGTCACCGCCAAGCAGTTCAACTGGCAGGTGGTCTACCCGGGCGGTGACGGCAAGTTCGGCACCGATGACGACAAGTCCTTCCTCGACGAGATCCACGTCCCCGTGAACAAGATCGTCCACGTCAACCTCAAGTCGGTGGACGTCATCCACAGCTTTTTCGTTCCCCAGTTCCGCATGAAGCAGGACGTGGTGCCGGGACGCGCCATCATGCAGTGGTTCGAGGCGACCAAGCCCGGCAAGTACGAGCTGCCCTGCGCCGAGCTGTGCGGCTTCGGCCACTCCGGCATGAAAGGCTGGGTCTACGTGCACACCGCGGACGAGTACACGAAATGGGCGGCGGAAAACCTGATCGCGAGCGCGGCGGCTCCAGCGGCCGCCGACAAGAAGGACGCGAAGCCCGAGGCCAAGACGGAGGAGAAAGCGAAGAAATGAGCGCCACCAGCGCCACCGCGCACGCGCACACGGCTCACGATCACCATGAGCTGAGCTTCTTTCGGACGTACGTCTTCTCGACCGATCACAAGATGATCGCCCGCCAGTTCCTCTTTCTCGGTCTCTTCATGATGATCCTGGGCGGTCTCCTCGCCCTCATGGTGCGCTGGCAGCTCGCGTGGCCGGAGACGGCCGTGCCCGGCATGAGCCTCTTCCTGCCGGAGACGGGGGGCATCCTCGAGCCCTCGACGTACAACATGGCGTTCACCATGCACGCCACCATCATGATCTTCTTCGTGGTGATGCCGATCCTCGCGGGGTCCTTCGGCAATTTCCTCATCCCGCTCATGATCGGCGCGCGCGACATGGCGTTTCCGCTCCTGAACGCGCTCTCCTTCTGGATGGCCGCGCTCTCGGGCGTCGTCATGCTCGGCGGCTTCTTCGTGGAGGGCGGCCACGCCGCCGCCGGCTGGACCTCCTACGCGCCGCTGTCGTCGGTCGCCTCGTACACGGGCGTGAACTGGGGCCAGAACCTCTGGTGCATCAGCCTCTTCATCCTCGGTATCTCGTCGATGATGGGCTCCATCAACTACATCACGACCGTCATCAACATGCGCGCGCCCGGTATGACGCTCTTCCGCATGCCGCTCGTCGTGTGGTCGCTCTTCATCACCGCCATCCTGCTGCTCCTCGCGCTGCCCGTGCTCACCTCCGCGGTGGCCATGCTGCTCTTCGACCGCACGCTGGGCACGAGCTGGTTCTCGCCCTCGGGCGGCGGCGAGCCGCTGCTGTGGCAGCACCTCTTCTGGTACTTCGGGCACCCGGAGGTCTACATCCTCATCCTGCCCGCCATGGGCATCGCCTCCGAGATCCTGCCCGTGTTCTCGCGCAAGCCCGTCTTCGGCTACCACGCGATGGCCTTCTCGATGATCGCCATCGCGTTCCTGTCGTGGGTCGTCTACGGCCACCACATGTTCGTGAGCGGCATGAACCCCGCCCTCGGCATGTCGTTCATGGTCACCACCATGATCATCGCCGTGCCCTCCGCCATCAAGACGTTCAACTGGCTCGGCACGCTCTGGGGCGGCCGCATCACGTTCACGGTGCCCATGCTGAACGCGCTCGCCTTCGTGTCCATGTTCGTCATCGGCGGGCTGTCGGGCATCTTCATGGCCTCCTCGCCGGTGGACATCTTCATCCAGGACACGTACTTCATCGTCGCCCACATCCACTACGTGGTCTTCGGCGGCTCCATCTTCGGGGCCTTCGCCGCCATCTACTACTGGTTCCCGAAGATGTTCGGCCGCATGATGAACGGCCCGCTCGGCCAGCTGCACTTCTGGCCCACGTTCTTCTTCTTCAACCTGACGTTCTTCCCCATGCACATCCTCGGCGTGGGCGGGCACATGCGCCGCATCTACAACCCGCTCCAGTACGAGTTCCTGCAGCACCTGCAGTGGTGGAACGTGCTCATCACCATCGGCGCCCTCGGCCTCGGCATCGCGCAGATCCCCTTCGTCATCAACTTCTTCTGGTCGATCTTCGCGGGACCCAAGGCGCCCATGAACCCCTGGAACGCCACCACGCTCGAGTGGGGCGCCGCCTCGCCCCCGCCGCACCTCAACTGGGGGCCGACGCTGCCCGTCGTACACCGCGGGCCGTACGAATACAGCGATCCCGACGCCAAGGAGGACTTCCTCCCGCAGACGGCGCCGCCCCTGACCACGGCGGGAAGGCTCCGGCACTGATCCTATGGAGCAGCGGCGGTCGCTGGCGCACGGCCTCGCGCTCCTGACGGTGACGGCGACGTTCGTGCTCATCCTCTTCGGGGGTCTCGTGACCAACACGGGGGCCGCGCTGGCGGTGCCGGACTGGCCGCAGACGTTCGGCCACAACATGTTCCTGTTCCCGTGGTCCGGGATGGTGGGCGGCGTCTTCTACGAGCATAGTCACCGGCTCATCGGCGCCGTCGTCGGTTTCTTCACGCTCGCGCTCGCGGCGGCGCTGTGGCGGCGAGGCGGTCGGCTGCGCGCGCTCGGTCTCGTCGCGGTGGCGGCGGTGATCGTCCAGGGTCTCCTCGGCGGACTGAGGGTCGTCCTGCTGCACGACCAGCTCGCGATCGTGCACGGCTGTCTCGCCCAGGCGTTCTGGGCGTTGCTGGTGGCGCTCGCCGTTCTCACGGCTCCGCGCGCGGGGGCCAGCGTCGCCGCGGCGGACTCGCCGCGCGTGCTCGCCATCGCGGGGGTGGCGCTGGTGTACGTTCAGATCGTCTTCGGCACGCTGCTCACCCACGAGGGCTGGATCTCGCTCCACCTGGCGGGCGCGGTGGCCGTCTTCACCGTCGTGCCGATCCTCACCACCCGCGCGCGCCGCAGCGGCGATGCGACGGCGATGCGCGCTTCGCGGGCTCTCCTGGTGCTGCTCGGCTTGCAGCTTGCGCTCGGCATCGGCAGCTTCGTGACGCGCTTCTCGTCGGTGTGGATCCCGGGCGAGCAGCTCACGATGCTCGTGCTGCCCGTGGCCCACCGGCTCGCGGGCAGCCTCATCCTCGCTGCCACCGTCGTGGTGGCGATCCGGCTCTGCACAGGCGCTTTCTCCGAGCGTGTCGCCGAGGCGCCTCTGGCCGCGCACGCCCACGCGGGAGGCGTGCGGTGACGCCGCCCACCGAGGTCATCGTCGCCCCTATCGCGCGCGCGCGTCGCCGCGTGCTGGCCGACTACGCCGCCCTCGCCAAGCCGCGGGTGGTGCTGATGGTGCTCATCACCACGATGGTCGGCTACTACGTCGGCCTCACGAGCGCCGCCGACTACGTGCGCCTTTTTCATCTCGCCCTCGGCACCGTGCTGGCCGCCGGCGGCACCCTCGCCCTCAACCAGTACTGGGAGCGCGAGGTGGACGGGCTCATGGAGCGCACGCGCACGCGGCCGCTGCCCGACGGCCGCCTGCAGCCGCTGGAGGCCTTGCTCTTCGGCGCCGGCATCACGCTCGGCGGCATCGCGTACCTCGCCGCCACCGTGAACCTGCTTTCCGCTACCGTCACCGCGGTCACGTTCGCCCTCTACCTGTTCGCGTACACGCCGCTCAAGTTGCGCACGCCGCTGTGCACGCTGGTGGGCGCGGTGCCGGGGGCGCTGCCGCCCGTGACGGGATGGGTGGCCGCACAGAACGGTCTCGGCGTGGGCGCGTGGGTGCTGTTCGGCATCCTCTTCCTCTGGCAGCTGCCTCACACGCTGGCCATCGCGCGTCTCTACCAAGAGGACTACGCGCGCGCGGGTGTCCGGCTCCTGCCCGTCATCGACGCGCAGGGGCGGAGCACCGAGCGGCAGATCGTGACCGGATGTCTGGCGCTTCTCGTGGTGAGCCTGCTGCCCACGCTCATCGGGATCGCGGGCGGCCTGTACTTCGCGGGCGCCCTCGCGCTGGGCGCCGTGTTCGCGGCTTTCGGGGCGCGGCAGGCGATGGAGCCGTCACTGGCGGGCGCGCGCCGCGTGCTCTTCGCCTCGTTGCTCTACCTGCCCGCGCTGCTCGCGCTGCTGGCCTTCGACAAGGCATGAGCGAGATGGTCGCGCACGGCCCCGATGATCTCGCCTCGCGCAACCGGCGCCTGCTCCGCGTGCTGCTCGGCATCGTGGCGGCGCTCGTGGTGAGCGCGTTCCTCGTCGGAATCCGGTGGTGACCGAGATGGCAGGCGTTCTCGAAGCGCCGCCCCGGTCGCCGCGGGTGGACCGCGGCCGCGGCCGGGTTCCCCCGCCGCCCC
>CAYQQT010000004.1:20639-21714 GCA_964419375.1 uncultured bacterium | reverse complement strand
CCCGTCACCATCCGTCTCCTCGATCCGCCCCTGCACGAGTTCCTCGCCAATCCGAAGGAGTACCGCGAGATGCTCGAGGAGCGCGCGCGGATGGAGGCCCTTAACATCAGCCCCGCCCGCAAGGACGCCCTCGACGAGAAGCTGGCGAAGATCGACTCCCTGCGCGAGGCCAATCCGATGCTGGGCCACCGCGGCTGCCGCCTCGGCATCACCTCGCCCGAGATCTACGCTATGCAGGTGCGCGCCATCATGGAAGCCGCCTGCACGGTGGCCGAGCAGGGCATCAAGGTGGAGCCCGAGATCATGATCCCGCTCACGGGCACGGTGGGCGAGATGAAGCTCACCTACGAGAACACCAAGAAGGTGGCGGAAGGCGTGCTCACCGAGATGGGCGCGACCGTGAAGTACCTCATCGGCACCATGATCGAGGTCCCGCGGGCCGCCCTCATCGCGGACAAGCTCGCCCAGGACGCGGAATTCTTTTCCTTCGGCACCAACGACCTCACGCAAATGACGTTCGGCTACAGCCGCGACGACGTCGCGAAGTTCCTGCCCGCCTACCTCCAGAAGGGGCTGCTGCCGCACGATCCCTTCGCGGTCCTCGACCAGGAGGGCGTGGGTGAGCTCATCAAGATCGGCATCGAGCGCGGCCGCCGCACCCGTCCCGACCTCAAGGTCGGCATCTGCGGCGAGCACGGTGGCGAGCCCTCCTCCGTGGAGTTCTGTCACCGCGTGAACATGACGTACGTCTCGTGCTCGCCGTTCATGATCCCAATCGCGCGGCTGAGCGCGGCGCAGGCCCGCATCAAGGCGCGCGAGGCGTCGGCGGAGGGAGCCCCCAATGCCTAGCGTCGAGGGCGTGTTCCTCCCCGTCACCACCCCCTTCAAGGGCGACGACGTCGCCACCGACCGCCTCGCCGCCAATCTCCGGCACTGGAACGCGACGAAGCTGTCCGGGTACGTCGTCCTCGGGTCCACCGGCGAGTTTCCCATGCTGAGCGAGGCGGAGCGGGACCGGGTGCTCGTGGCCGCCCGCGAGGCCATTCCGCGCGACAAGACGTTCCTCGCGGGGACG
>CAYQQT010000004.1:10283-20539 GCA_964419375.1 uncultured bacterium | reverse complement strand
CGCAGGTGCGGCACTACATGGCGGTGGCGGATGCCTCGCCCATTCCGATCATGCTGTACAACTTTCCGCTCAACACGGGGATCAACCTCGAGGCGGAGACGGTGGCCCGCATCGCCGGACGCGGGCCGGTACGGCAGCGGCGGTCTCAAAGCGGCGCTCGACCTCCAGGGATGGTTCGGCGGCCCCTGTCGCGCGCCGCTGGGCACCCCGGACGGCGACGCCATCGAGGACATCAAGGAAGCGCTCGCCACGGCGGGGCTGCTCTAGGAGGATGGGAGTGAAACTGTCAGGTGCCAGGATCCTGCTCGAGTGCTTGAAGCGCGAGGGCGTCGACATCATCTTCGGCCTGCCCGGCGGCGCCGTGCTGCCGATCTACGACGCGCTCTACGACTTCGAGGGCATCCGCCACGTCCTCGTGCGCCAGGAGGCGGCGGCCGGTCACGCCGCGGAAGGATACGCGCGGGCCACGGGCAGGGTGGGCGTGTGCCTGGTGACCTCCGGCCCCGCCGCCACCAATTTGGTGACGGCGCTGCAGGACGCGATGATGGACTCCATCCCCATCGTCGCCTTCACGGGCCAGGTGCCCACGCACCTCATCGGCAACGACGCCTTCCAGGAGGCGGACAACGTCGGCATCACGCGCTCGTGCACCAAGCACAACTTCCTCGTGAAGGACGGCAAGGACCTCGGCCCCATCATCCGCGAGGCGTTCCACATCGCGTCCACCGGGCGCCCGGGGCCGGTGCACGTCGACCTGCCGAAGGACGTGCTCGTGAAGGAAGCGGAGCTGATCTGGCCGGAGAAGGTGAGCCTGCGCTCCTACAACCCGACCTACGACGGCCACCCGGGACAGATCAAGCGCGCGGCGAAGTCGATGATGCGCGCGCGCAAGCCCGTTCTGTACGTGGGCGGCGGCGTCATCTCCTCGGATGCCAACGCGGAGCTGCTCGAGCTCGCCGAGCTCACCCAGATCCCGGTCACCACCACCCTCATGGGCCTCGGCGCCTTCCCCTCCGCGCACCCGCTCGCGCTCGACATGCTGGGCATGCACGGAACGTACTACGCGAACATGGCGGTGCACCACTCCGACGTGCTCGTCGCGGTGGGGGCGCGCTTCGACGACCGCGTCACGGGCAAGGTGGACGCCTTCGCGCCGAACGCGGAGATCGTCCACATCGACATCGACCCCTCGTCGATCTCCAAGAACCTCAAGGTGGACGTGCCCATCGTGGGCGACTGCCGCCGCGTGCTGCGCGCGCTCGTGGAAGCGGTGCGCGAGGAGACGCGCGCCGAGGTGCCCTCGCTCGTCAAGGAGGCGCGCAAGCAGTGGCTGGCGCAGGTGGCCGAGTGGAAGACGACCGTCCCCCTCCGCTTCGAGCAGGGGCCGGACGTGATCAAGCCCCAGTACGTGATCCAGGAGATCTCGAACATCACGCAGGGTGAGGCCTTCATCGTGACCGGCGTGGGCCAGCACCAGATGTGGGCGGCGCAGTTCTACAAGTTCAAGCACCCGCGCGCGTGGTTCACCTCGGGCGGGCTCGGCACCATGGGCTACGGGCTGCCCACCGCGATGGGAGTGGCGGCCGCGCACCCGGGCCGGCACGTCATCAACATCGACGGCGACGGCTCCTTCGCCATGAACAGCCAGGAGCTGGCCACCTGCTTCACGGAAGGGCTGCCCGTGAAGACCGTCATCATCAACAACGGCGGGCACGGCATGGTGCGGCAGTGGCAGCGCATCATCTACAACGAACGCTTCTTCGCCATCGATCTGCCCAACATCCCGGACTTCGTGCGGCTGGCGGAGGCGTACGGGTGCATGGGGCTGCGGGTGACGAAGCCGAGCGAGGTGGTGCCCGCCATCGAGAAGATGCTCAGCACGCCGGGGCCGGTGATCCTCGACGTCATCGTGGACAAGGACGAGTGCGTGTTCCCGATGGTGCCCGCGGGGGGCGCCAACGTGGACATGATCCTCGACCTTCCCGGCAAGGCGGTGAAGGAGAAAGCCGCCAAGTCGCAGACGGGGTTCTGATGCAGAACGGTCCGGAGCCCCGCAAGCACACCATCTCCGTCCTCGTCGAGAACAAGTTCGGCGTGCTCTCGCGCGTGGCCGGCCTCTTCTCGGCGCGCGGCTACAACATCGAGAGCCTGTCGGTGGGGGAGACCCTCGACGAATCGGTGTCCCGCATGACCATCGTCGTGCGCGGCGACGAGTTCGTCATCGAGCAGGTCACCAAGCAATTGCACAAGCTCATCGACGTCATCAAGGTGAGCGACCTCACCGACGACAGCCACGTGGAGCGCGAGCTCGTGCTCGTGCGCGTCAACGCGGAGCCGCAGCTGCGGGCGGAGATCTTGAGGACGGCGGACATCTTCCGCGCGAGGGTGATCGACGTCACGGCCACCTCGTTCACGCTGGAGGCCACCGGCGACGAGGGCAAGCTCGAGGCGTTCCTCGAGCTGCTGCGCCCGATGGGGATCCAGGAAGTGGTGCGGACGGGCAAGGTGGCCATCGCGCGTGGGCCCAAGACGCGCAGCCGCCGCAGCGAGCCGCCGAAGAAGCCGCGCGTCCCCGACGATCCCCGCGTGGTCGGGTTCGCGGACTAACTCCAACTCAACGAAAGGAACGCATCGAAATGCCGGCGAAGATCTACTACGATCAGGACGCGGACCTCGGCCTTCTCAAGGGCAAGAAGATCGCGATCATCGGGTACGGCAGCCAGGGCCATGCCCACGCCCTCAACCTCAAGGATTCGGGCCAGGACGTCGTGGTCGGGCTGTACAAGGGCTCCAAGAGCTGGGCGCGGGCGGAGAAGGACGGCCTGCGCGTGACCACCGTGGGCGACGCCGTGAAGATGTCCGACGTCATCATGATCCTGCTCCCCGACCAGACGCAGCGCCAGGTGTACGAGGAGGAGATCAAGGGCGGGCTGTCGAAGGGCAAGATGCTGATGTTCGCCCACGGCTTCAACATCCACTTCAACCAGGTGGTGCCCGCCCCCGACGTGGACGTGACGATGATCGCGCCCAAGGCGCCCGGCCACGTGATGCGCGACCTCTTCACCCAGGGGCCGGGCGTGCCCGCCCTCGTGGCCGTGTACCAGGACGTCACCGGCAAGGCGCGGGACAAGGCGCTCGCCTACGGCCGCGGCGTGGGCTGCACGCGCGCGGGCGTGATCGAGACGACCTTCAAGGAAGAGACGGAGACGGATCTCTTCGGCGAGCAGGCGGCGCTGTGCGGCGGCATCTCGCACCTCATCAAGGCCTCCTTCGAGACGCTCGTGGAGGCCGGCTACCAGCCCGAGGTCGCCTACTTCGAGTGCATGCACGAGATGAAGCTGATCGTCGATCTCTTCTACCAGGGCGGCCTCGCCTACATGCGCTACTCGGTGTCCGACACCGCGGAGTACGGCGATTACACGCGTGGCCCCCGCATCGTGAGCGAGCAGACGAAGGCGGAGATGAAGAAGATCCTCGCCGAGATCCAGTCCGGCCAGTTCGCGCGCGAGTGGGTGCTCGAGAACCAGGCGAACCGCGCGGGCTTCCTCGCCATGCGCAAGCGCGACGCCGACCACCCGATCGAAGAGGTGGGCAAGCGCCTGCGCTCGATGATGTCGTGGATCAAGCCGACGAGGGAGTGATGATGAGCAAGCGCATGATCGAGGAACGCCACGGCTTTGCCGGGGCGCAACGAGCGTTGGGGGGCGTGGGGGGCCGCGCAATCGAGGAGCGCCGCGGCTTTGCCGGGGCGCTCCGAGCGTTGGGGGGTGTGGGGGGCCATGTCGGGGCCCCCCACGTGATCTGATGCGCAAGCTTCCCGTCGCCCGTGAGGGCTGGCCGTTCATTCTCGGGCCGGCGGTGATCGCCCTCGGGCTGGCGCTGCTGGGCCGCAGGAAGGCGGCGCTGCCCTTCGCGGCGGCGTCGCTCGCCTCGCTCGGGTTCTTCCGCGACCCCGACCGCCTGCCCCCCGACGTGGCGCACGCGGTGCTGTCCCCGGCGGACGGCCGCGTCACGGGGGTGGAGGAGGCGGTGGACTCCTTCGTGGGGCCCTCCGTGCGTGTCTCGATCTTTCTGTCCCCCCTCGACGTGCACGTCAACCGTGCGCCCATCGCGGGCCTGGTGGTCGACACCGCGTACACGCGGGGCCGGTTCCTCGCCGCCTACGACCCGCAGGCGGGCGACGTCAACGAGCGCTGCGCCATGCACCTGCAGGGCGACACCGCGCGGGTGACGGTGGTGCAGATCGCCGGCATCGCGGCGCGGCGCATCGTGTGCCGGGTGGGCGCGGGCGACAAGCTGGAGGCGGGAGAGCGCTTCGGTCTCATCCGTTTCGGCTCGCGCACCGACTGCTACATGCCGCGCGGGACCGACGTCAAGGTGGCGGTGGGGGACCGCGTGACGGGCGGCCTCACCATCATCGGAGCGCTCCGCTGATGGCGGAAGGGCCGCGGCTGATGCGCCGGCACGGCAAGCGCCTTCGGCGGCGCCCGTGGCAGGAGCTGCGCGAGCGCCGCGGGCAGGGCATCTTCCTGCTGCCGAGCCTGCTCACCACCGGTAACCTGTTCTGCGGGTTCTTCGCCATCGTGCTCACCGTCGAGTACCGGTACACGGAGGCGGCGCTGGCCATCTTCGTGGCGATGGTCATGGACATGCTCGACGGCCGCGTGGCGCGGCTCATGAAGGCGACCAGCCAGTTCGGTGTGGAGTACGACTCGCTCGCCGACGTCATCTCCTTCTGCGTGGCGCCCGCCTTCCTGCTCTACTGCTTCGCGCTGCGCGACCTGGGGCGGGCGGCGTGGTTCGCCGCCTTCCTCTTCGTCATCTGCGGGGCGCTGCGGCTGGCGCGCTTCAACGTGCACACGGGCACCAGCGACAAGCGCTACTTCGTGGGCCTGCCCACGCCGGCGGCGGCGGCCGTGC
The DNA here is from genome assembly GCA_964419375.1 of uncultured bacterium. Lineage (GTDB taxonomy): Bacteria > Methylomirabilota > Methylomirabilia > Rokubacteriales > CSP1-6 > JBBDXO01. Next base: position 15,619 of record CAYQQT010000004.1, on the reverse strand, counting down.
CCGCCTCCGTGGTCATCCTGCTCCAGGGCGACGAGCTCACCCGGTGGATGCTGGGGGCGATCGCGGTGGGCACCTACCTCGTCGCCCTCGCCATGGTGTCGACCTTCCGCTACTGGAGCTTCAAGGAAGTGGCCTTTGCGCGCCGGCGGCCCGGCCAGACCCTCCTCGTGGTGGTGCTGGCGGTGATGATCGTGGCCACAAAGCACGACGTTTTTCTTTTTCTCGTCTTCGCCGGCTACGCGCTCTCCGGCCCCGTGCGACGGCTGATCGTCGGCCGCACGCCGGTGGCGGCGCTGGAGCCCGGCAAGGAACACCCGTGAGGAGGACAGCATGGATCGCGTGATCATTTTCGACACCACGTTGCGGGACGGCGAGCAGGCGCCCGGCTTCTCGATGAACACCATGGAGAAGCTGGAGATGGCGCGGCAGCTGGCGCGGCTCAACGTCGACGTCATCGAGGCGGGCTTCCCGATCTCCTCCGACGACGACTTCGAGGCCACGCGCCAGGTGGCGCAGCAGGTGGGCACGCTGGAGGGCGCGCCGTCCATCTGCGGCCTCAGCCGCGTGGGCCTCGCCGACATCGACCGCTGCTGGGAGGCGGTGAAGTATGCGCGCACGCCGCGCATCCACACCTTCGTGGCCACCTCCGACATCCACCTCAAGTACAAGCTGCGCAAGTCGCGCGCGGAGGTGATGAAGGCGGCGGTGGAGGCGGTGCGCCACGCGCGCGGCTACTGCGCGGACGTGGAGTTCTCGCCCGAGGACGCCTCCCGCTCCGACTTCGACTACATGTGCGACGTGCTCTCCGCCGTCATCGACGCGGGCGCGAGCACCATCAACATTCCCGACACCGTCGGCTACGCGATCCCGCGCGAGTGGGGCGAGCGCATCAGCCGCATCCGCGAGAAGGTGCACGGCGTGGAGAAGGCCGTCATCTCCGTGCACTGCCACAACGACCTCGGGCAGGCGGTGGCCAACTCGCTCACGGCGCTCATGAACGGCGCCCGCCAGATCGAGTGCACGATCAACGGCATCGGTGAGCGCGCGGGCAACGCCTCGCTGGAAGAGATCGTCATGGCCCTGCGCACGCGCAAGGACTTCTTCGGCGTGGAGACGCGTGTGAAGAGCGAGGAGATCTTCAAGTCGTCGCGCCTGCTCTCGCACATCACGGGCGTGCACGTGCAGCCGAACAAGGCCATCGTGGGCGAGAACGCCTTCGCGCACGAGGCGGGCATCCACCAGGACGGCGTGCTGAAGGAGAAGACGACGTACGAGATCATGCGGCCGGAGGACATCGGGCGCCCGCACAACAAGCTCGTGCTCGGCAAGCACTCCGGGCGGGCCGCCCTCAGCGCGCGGCTGAAGGAGATCGGCTTCGACGTCGCCGGCTCCGATCTCGACCGCGCTTTCAAGGCCTTCAAGACCCTCGCCGACCGCAAGAAGGAGGTCTACGACGAGGACCTCATGGCCATCGTGACCGACGAGGCCACGCAGGCGGAGGCGACGTACGTGCTGGAGTACCTGCATTGCATCAGCGGCACCGGCGTGATCCCCTCCGCCACCGTGAAGCTCAAGAAGGACGGGGAGTCGTTCCAGAGCTCGGGCGTGGGCGACGGGCCCGTGGACGCCGTGCTCGCCGCCATCGACGCCATCACGGGCATGAAGGGCCGGCTGCAAGACTACGCCCTGCGCGCCGCCACCTCCGGCACCGACGCGCTCGGCGAGGTCGCCATGAAGGTGGACTTCGACGGCACTCTCGTCTCCGGCAAGGGCTCGTCCACCGACGTCATCGAGGCCAGCGCGCGCGCCTACCTCAGCGCGCTGAACCGCGCCATCCACCCGTCCTCCCAACGAATCAAGGAAGCCGGCGGAGTCTAGACGTGTCCAACCCAGGAGCTCCCTCATGAAAAGCTTCAAGATCGCGGTGCTGCCGGGCGATGGCATCGGCCAGGAAGTGACGCCGGAGGCCGTCCGCGCTCTGCGGACGGTGGGCCTGCGCACGGGCGTCGCCTTCGAGTTCGAGCAGGCCCTCGTGGGCGGCTGCGCCATCGACGCCAGCGGCACGCCGCTGCCGCCCAAGACGCTGGCGCTGTGCGAAGCGTCGGACGCCATTCTTTTCGGCGCCGTGGGCGGTCCCAAGTGGGACAACGTCGCCCACGAGCAGCGCCCGGAGCGGGGGCTTCTCGGCCTGCGCAAGGAGCTCGACCTCTACGCGAACCTGCGCCCGGCCAAGTGCTTCCCCATGCTCGTCGACGCCTCGCCGCTCAAGCGCTCGGTGGTGGAGGGGACCGACCTCATGGTCATCCGCGAGCTCACGGGCGGCCTCTACTTCGGCGAGCCGCGCGGCGTGGAGGAGTTCGCCGACGGCGGCTCGCGCGCCATCAACACGATGGCGTACACGTCGCGGGAGATCGAGCGCGTGGCGAGGATGGGCTTCGAGGTGGCGCGCAAGCGCCGCAAGCGGCTGGCCTCCGTGGACAAGGCCAACGTCCTCGTGGTGTCCCAGCTGTGGCGCGAGGTGGTGAACCGGGTGGCCAAGGAGTATCCGGACGTGGCCCTCGAGCACGTGCTGGTGGACAACTGCGCGATGGCGCTCATCCACAAGCCCACCCATTTCGACACCATCGTGACCGAGAACACCTTCGGCGACATCCTGTCCGACGAGGCGGCCATCCTCGCCGGCTCCATGGGCATGCTGCCCTCCGCCTCCATCGGCGGCAGCGTGGGCCTCTACGAACCCGTGCACGGCACCGCGCCCGACATCGCGGGCAAGGGCGTGGCCAACCCCATCGCGGCGATTTTGTCGGCAGCCATGCTCCTGCGGTACTCTCTGAACATGCAGGAGGACGCGTCACGGATCGAGATGGCGGTGCTGCGGGCCCTCGAGCAGGGCCTGCGCACGGGCGACATCGCCCGGCCGGGCGAGAAGGTCGTGGGCACCAAGGAGATGGGAGACGCCATCGTGCACGAGCTGGAGGTGCAGTACTGATGGCCTCCGGGATCTGCGTGGCGGTGGTGGGCGCCACCGGCGCCGCCGGCGAGACCACGCTGCGCATTCTCGAAGAGCGCAAGTTCCCCGTGCGCGAGCTGCGCTGCTTCGCCTCCGAGCGCTCCGTCGGCAAGACGGTCACGTTTCAGGGCGAGCCCATCGTTCTCCGCAGAGTGGAGGCCGCCGCCTTCAAAGGCGTCGACATCGCCTTCTGCTCGGCGGGCTCTTCGCAGTCCAAAGAGTACGCGCCCATGATCGTGAAGGCGGGCGCGGTGGTGGTGGACAAGTCCAACGCCTACCGCATGGACCCGAAGGTTCCCCTCGTGGTGCCCGAGATCAACCCGCAGGCGGCCAAGAAGCACGAGGGGATCCTCGCCTCTCCCAACTGCACGACCATCGTGACCGTCATGCCGCTCAAGCCGCTGCACGACGCGGGGCGGCTGCGGCGCGTGGTGGCCACGAGCTACCAGGCCGTGTCCGGCGCGGGGGTCAACGGCATCGAAGACCTGCGCCAGCAGACGCTGGCGTGGGCACGCGGGGAGGCGATGGTGCCCCGGCATTTCCGCCACCAGATCGCCTTCAACCTCATCCCCGCCATCGACAGCTTCGGCGCCGGCGGCTACACGGGCGAGGAGATGAAGCTCGTCAACGAGACGCGCAAGATCCTCGAGGCGCCGGAGCTGCTCATCGCGCCCACCACCGTGCGCGTGCCCGTCTTCACCTGCCATTCGGTGGCGGTGAACGTGGAGACGGAGGAGAAGGTGGGCGTGGCGCGGGCGCGCGAGCTGTTCGCGCGCTTTCCCGGCCTCCGCCTGTGGGACGACCCCGAGCAGGACCGCTATCCGATGCCGGTGGAGGTGGCGGGTCAGGACGACTGCTTCGTGGGCCGCGTGCGCGAGGATCTCTCGCACCCGCGCGGGCTCAACTTCTGGGTGGTGGGCGATCAACTCCGGAAAGGGGCCGCGACGAACGCGGTGCAAATCGCGGAACTGCTGCTGAGCCCGTAGGGCCCCGGGCCCGGGAAGGAGCGGCGGACTGACTTCACTCCGGCGTCGCTTCCGGCGTCTCACGGGCGGGCACGCGCGATTCCAGTTCGCGGTCGTCCTCACCATCTTCGCCGTGTCGTACGTCCTCGTTCCCCGCCTCGCCCACTTCCTGGACACGATGGGCACCTACAATCCAACGCACTACGAGCCCAAGGATGCCGACCGCGCGGAGTGGCTGCAGAGGCAGGGTGATCCCGACGCCTTCCTGTACTCCATCTCCGGCGAGACGCTCTTCAGCGTGGCGCTCTTCCTGCTCGTGGCGGTGGTGTGGCTGACGCTCGTGCCCGCGCGCGCGCCGCGGCGACGCCCGCCCTCGCGATAACGCGCGCGCGCATCCTTCGGCTGGTGCTGGCGTACGACGGCACCGCCTATCACGGCTGGCAGCTCCAGCCCTCGCTGCCCACGGTGCAGGGCGCCCTGCTCGCGGCCGCCCGACGGTGCCTGGGGGAGGGCGTGCGCGTCACCGGCGCCAGCCGCACCGACGCCGGTGTGCACGCGCTCGGCCAGGTGGTCTCGCTCACCACCGCCGGCGCGCTTGCGCCCACCGCCGTGCATGCCGCCTTGAATGCGCTCCTGCCCCCGGACGTGCGGGTGCTCGAGGTCGTGGAGGCGCGGGAGGGATTCGACGCCCGCCGCGCCGCCGCCGGCAAACGCTACGCCTATCTCGTCGACAATGCGCCGGTGGCGGCGCCGCTCCTGCGCCGCTTCGCCTGGCACATCCCCCTGCCGCTCGACGTGCCTGCCATGCGGCGCGCCCTCGGTGCGTTACGGGGCCGTCACGACTTCTCGGCCTTCTGCGCCGCCGCCGGCCGCGACGCCGAGCCCACGTGCTGCCTGCGTGCCGCGCACGTGGTGAGCCGGAAGAGCCGGACGAGCCGGATCGTCATCCTGCTCTCCGCCGACCGGTTCCTGCATCACATGGTGCGCAACATCGTGGGCAGCGTGGTGGAGGTGGGACGCGGACGGCGCGAGCCGTCGTGGCTGGCGGGGGTGCTGGCTTCGCGCGATCGCACGCAGGCGGGCGCCACCGCCCCCGCGCACGGGCTCGTGCTGGTCCGCGTGATGGGGGGCGCTTGATTTAGATGGGGGGCCTCGACGGCCCCCCAATCCCCCGACGTTCGGTAGCCCCCGGCAAAGCCGGGGTGCTCCTCGATCCCCCGGCGCTCGGCAGCATCCCGGCAAAGCCGGGGCGCTCCTCGGTTTCCGCGCTAGAATCGGGGCGAATGCGCACCTTCCTTCGCATCAAGGGCAACATCGCCGAGGAGGTCGACGCCGAGATCGTGCGCGAGCAGCCGCTCACC
>CAYQQT010000004.1:0-10183 GCA_964419375.1 uncultured bacterium | reverse complement strand
GGGCAACATCGCCGAGGAGGTCGACGCCGAGATCGTGCGCGAGCAGCCGCTCACCGTCTACGTCAACGGCGAGAAATTCCTCACCCTGCTGTGCTCGCCCCAGATGATCGAATCCCTCGTCGTGGGCTACCTGTGGATGGAGAAGGTCATCGGCGCCCTCGAGGAGGTTCGCAGCCTCGAGGTGTCGCCCGTGGACGGCCGCGCCGACGTCACCCTCACGCACGAGGTGACGCTGCCCACCGAACGGATCCTCACCTCCGGGTGCGGCGGCGGCATTACCTTTCGCATCGACCACCGGCTGTTCCCGAGGCTGGAGTCGACGCTGCGCGTGCGTCCGGAGCAATTGTCGCGCGGCATGAAGGACCTGTTCACGGCGGCCGAGCACTACCAGCGCTCGCGGGGCATCCACGGCGCCGCCCTCTCCGACGGCGAGCAATTGCTGGTGGTGGCCGAGGACGTGGGCCGTCACAACGCGGTGGACAAGGTGATGGGCGAGGCGCTGCGGCGCTCGATCCCGACCGTCGACCGAATACTCTTGTCGACGGGGCGGGTGTCGTCCGAGATGCTGCTCAAGGCCGCGCGCATGGGCGTGCCCATCGTGGCCTCGCGCACGTCGCCCACGGAGATGGCGGTCGCCCTCGCCGAGCAATTGAACATCACCGTGTGCGGCTACGTGCGCCCGGACAGCCTCAATCTCTACGCGGGCGCGGGCGTCGAGCTGGGAACGGTGCCGGTCCTCCGGCATGGCTGAGCCCGCCGACGACACGCCGCAGGCGCGCGCCTACCGCCGGGGCTTCCGGGACAAGGGGGACAAGCGGGAGGACTACGCGGTCGACCTCTTCCGGGCTGCGCTCGCCGCTCTCGACGACGTGCCGCGGGTGGACCAGATCCTCATCGAGCTCAGCCGCCTGTACAACCCGCTCGTCGACGGCCCCATCGTGGACGCTCGCACCCGGGGCGCCGTCCTCGAGGCGCTTGCCGCCGCCGACCGCGAGCGTGCCCGTCGCCTCCTCGAACAGCGGCTCGACCTGTATTACCCGACCGACCTCCGCCCTCCGGCTCGGGATTAGTTTCACATTCTCCGGGGCTTCGCCCGCACCCTATAGATCGGTGCAATGTTGACATTGCTGGTCGGACCACACTAGGATGCTGCCAGCCGGCGCCACCGGCCATCTTCAAGGGGAGGATGCGGCGCATGACGCAAAGCTTCACCGACGCGCTCCAGCAGGACCGCCACATTGTGGTGGCATTTGACCAGAGCACCGGGCGCCTGAGGGTCAAGGGCGCTGCCGACGTCTGCACCGATCTCTCCTGCTCCGAGCAGACCGTCGTGGTCTGCGACGAATCCACCGGCCACGACCTCGGCGCCCTGAATGCGGGCGACATCGTGCGCCTGGAAGGGCCCGCCGGATTTCCCCAGCGCATCGTCGTCGTGCGCAGGGTGTGGGACGAGTACTCGAGCCCGGAATGGTAGGCGAAGGCGCCCAGGTGCGCCGCCGCCATCGCCTCCGAGTCGTGACGGTCGTCACGGCTCCGACCTCTGCAGACCTGAGCCACGCCTATCGACGCCGGAGTCAGCAAGGAGGTTCACGATGAGCCTGTCACGACGCGATTTCCTCAAGTACGGCAGCGCCACTGCCACCGGTGTTGCCGTGGGCGGCGGCATCGACCTCGCGCCCGTGGAAGCGGCGGCGACGGCCCTGCGCATCAAGGACGCGAAGGTCTTCGCGGGCGTGTGCCCCTACTGCGCCGTCGGCTGCGGCCAGCTCATCTACGCCAAGGACAACAAGATCATCGACATCGAGGGCAATCCGGACACTCCGCACACGCTCGGGCGTCTGTGCCCCAAGGGCGCGGCCACCATCCAGCTCTCGAACAATCCGCTTCGTCCCACCAAGGCGCTCTACCGCGCCCCCGGCTCCGACACGTGGGAAGAGAAGCCGATCGAGTGGATGTACGACCAGATCGCCAAGCGCTATTACGAGACGCGCGAGAAGCACTTCATCGAGAAGGAAAAGGACAAGGACGGCAACCTGGTCACGGTGAACCGGCTGGAGGCCATCGCCTCCCTCGGCTCCGCGTGCATCGACAACGAGGAGTGCTACCTGCTGTCGAAGCTCAACCGTACCTTCGGCATCGTCTATCACGAGCACCAGGCCAGGGTCTGACACTCCGCCACGGTCCCAGCTTTGGGGACCACATTCGGACGCGGGGCGATGACGACCAACCTGATCGACATCCAGAACTCGGATGTGATCATGGCCACCTCGAACATGGCCGAGAACCATCCCGTCGGCTTCCAGTGGGTCATGAAGGCCAAGGAGCGGGGCGCGAAGTTCATCCACGTCGATCCGCGCTTCACGCGGACGAGCGCGGCAGCCGACATCCACATGCCGCTCCGCTCGGGCACCAACATCGCGTTCTTCGGCGGCCTCATGCACTACGCGATGGCCAAGGACCTGTACTTCAAGGACTACGTGGTCCACTACACGAACGCGTCCTTTCTCATCGATCCCGCCTTCAAGACGGCTGCCGACCTCGACGGCCTCTTCACGGGGTATGACGCCGAGAAGAAGTCGTACGACCGCTCGAGCTGGAAGTACCAGCTCGACGGGGAAGGCAATCCCAAGCGCGACCTCACGCTGCGGGATCCCAACTCCGTCTTCCAGCTCCTCAAGCGGCACTACGCGCGCTACACGCCGGAGATGGTCGAGAAGATCTGCGGCATCCCGAAGGCCAAGTTCGAGGAGGTGGCGCAGCTCTTCTGCTCGACCTCGGGCCCGGAGAAGACGGGCACCATCACCTACGCGCTGAATCTCACCCAGCACAGCACCGGCGTGGAGAACATCCGCTCCCTCTGCATGCTGCAGTTGCTGCTCGGCAACATCGGCCGTCCCGGCGGCGGCGTGGTGGCGCTGCGTGGCCACGCCAACGTGCAGGGGGCCACCGACCTCGAACTGCTCTACCACGAGCTGCCGGGCTACCTCGCGCAGCCGCTGCGCGACGCGCACCCGGACCTCAAGACCTACCTCGAGAAGGAGACGCCGAAGGGCGGCTTCTGGATCAACAAGCCCAAGTTCATGGTGAGTCTGCTCAAGGCGTTCTACGGCGACGCCGCCACCAAGGACAACGAGTTCGGCTACCAGTGGCTGCCCAAGCGCGAGAAGGCGGACGCCTACAGCCACCAGCACACGTTCGTGGACATGTACAACGGCGTCATCAAGGGCTTTCTCGCCGACGGCCAGAACCCGGCGGTGGGCGGGCCCAACGCCAAGCTGGCGCGGGCGGCGATGCAGAAGCTGGACTGGATGGTCGTCGTCGACATCTTCCTGACCGAGACGGCGGAGGTGTGGAAGACGCCGGGCACGAATCCCAAGGACGTGAAGACGGAAGTCTTCTTCATTCCGGCGGCGCCGGCGGCGGAGAAGGACGGCAGCCTCACCAACACGATGCGGCTGATCCAGTGGCACGAGGCGGCGGTGAAGCCGCCCGGCGACGTGCAGACGGACGCCCAGTTCATCTGCACGCTCGCGCACAAGCTGCAGAAGATGTACACGGGCTCGAAGAAGGAGCGCGACAAGGGCTTCCTCGCCGCCAACTTCACGTACGGCGCCAAGCCCGACCATCCCGAAATGGTCGAGGTGCTGAAGGAGATCAACGGCGTCGCCACCGAGGAGATCAAGGACAAGGACGGGAAGGTCGTCTACAAGAAGGGCCAGCCGCTCAACTCGTTCGCTCACATGACGGACGACGGCAGGACGGCGAGCGGCTGCTGGATCTACACGGGCGTCACCGTCGAAGGTCCGGACGGCAAGCTCGTGAACAAGGCGGCCTCGCGCAAGCCCGCCGACGCCAAGGACTACCTCGGTCACGGGTGGGGCTTCGCATGGCCGGCGAACCGCCGCATCATCTACAACCGCGCCTCCGCCGATCTCGCGGGCAAGCCGTGGAGCGAGAAGAAGAAGCTCATCTGGTGGGACGCGGAGGCGCCCGGCAACGAGCCCGACAAGAAGGGCAAGTGGGTCGGCCTCGACGTGCCGGACTTCAACGCGTTCCTGGCGCCCGCCGCCAAGAACGGGGACAAGCCGTTCATCATGCGCGCCGATCTCGTGGGCGCTTTCTTCGGGCCGCTCAACGACGGACCGTTCCCGGAGCACTACGAGCCGGTGGAGTCGCCGGTCCAGAACCTGCTCTCGAAGCAGCAGATGAACCCGGTGGTGAAGATCTGGAAGGTGCCCGACCAGAAGAACGAGCTCGCCCCCGTGGGCTCGCCCGATTACCCGTACGTGATCACCACCTACCGCCTCACGGAGCATCACCTCTCGGGCGTCATGTCGCGCTACCTGCCGATGCTGGCGGAGCTGCACTACGCGCACTTCACCGAGATCAGCCACGAGCTCGCCAAGGAGCTGAACATCGCGAACGGCGACATGGTCACGGTGTCGTCGCCGCGCGGCAAGATCCACGTCAAGGCCATGGTCACCCACCGCATCAAGCCCTTCCTCATCAACGGCAAGACGGTGCACCAGATCGGCGTGCCGTGGCACTGGGGCTGGAAGGGCGTGGAAGGGCTGCCCGGCAGCATGGGAGACATCACCAACGATCTCTCGTCCACGGTCGGAGATCCCAACGTCTTCATCCAGGAGACGAAGGCCTTCGTCTGTAACGTCAAGAAAGGGGTGGTGTAGTCATGGCGCGCACCCTCGCGATGTTCACCGACACTTCCCTCTGCATCGGGTGTCGGGCCTGCCAGGTCGCCTGCAAGCAGTGGAACGAGCTCGAGATGGAAGCGCCGGTGTGGACGGGCGGCTATCAGAACCAGGCGCACTTCACGCAGGACACCTTCCGGCTCGTGCGCTTCATCGAGGAGCCCAAGGCCAACGGCGACCTCGCGTGGCTGCTCATGTCCGACGTCTGCAAGCACTGCGCGGAGGCCGGCTGCCTCGACGCGTGCCCGACGGGCGCCATTTACCGGACGGAGTACGGGACGGTCAACATCAACCAGGACGTCTGCAACGGCTGCCGGTACTGCGTGTCATCGTGCCCGTTCGGCGTGGTGAGCTTCAACGAGAAGACCGGCACCGCCACGAAGTGCACGTTCTGCAACGATCGCATTCACAACGGCCTCGGGCCCGCGTGCGCGAAGGCGTGTCCGACGGAGTCGATCCAGTTCGGGTTCCGGGACGAGCTGGTGGCGAAGGCGCAGAAGCGGGTGGAGACGCTCAAGGGCATGGGGTACAAAGAGGCGCATCTGTACGGCGCGGACAGCAAGGGCTTCCTCAGTGGGCTCAATGCGTTCTTCCTGCTCCTGGCCAAGCCGGCCGTCTACAACCTGCCGGATAATCCCAAGGTCCCGCAGCGTCATGTGGTGGTCGACTCACTCGCGTCCATCGGCGCCGCCCTCCTCGTGGGCCTGGGCGCCATCATGGCGTTCCGTGGCCGCGGCAACGGAGGTGAGGATGCTTAAGACGCCGCACTGGGAGATGATGATCGTCTACTACTTCTTCCTCGGCGGCATCGCCGGGGGAGCGTACTTCACCGCCGCCATCGCCGACAACTTCGGCGGTGCCCGCGACAGCCGCGTGGCCCGCATCGGCTACCTGCTCTCGCTGCCGCTGGTGGCGATCTGCGGGCTGCTGCTCATCGCCGACCTCGGAGTGCCCGCCCGCTTTCTCAACATGATGCGCACGTTCAAGTTCTGGGACCCGATGTCCATCGGCGCCTGGATGCTCGGGGTCTTCGGCGCCTTCTCGTTCGTGTCGTCGGTGCTGAGCTTCAGCACCTCCGAGTCGATGATCTCCCTGCGGCGCAAGATCGGCCTCGTGGGCATCGTCTTCGGCTTCTTTCTCGCGAGCTATACGGGCGTGCTCCTCAGCAACTCCGCCCTGCCGTTCTGGGCCGACGCGCGGCTGATGGGGGCCCTCTTCCTGGCCTCCGCCGCCTCCACCGGGATGGCGGCCATCTCGCTCATCCTGTTCCTCACCGGCGGCAGCGCCGGGGAGGGTCTGGTCAAGATTAAGCGGGCGGACCGCTACTCGATGATCATCGAGCTCGTCATCCTCGCCGTCTTCCTCGTCCTTCTCGGCTCCGCCTCGAAGCCGATGATGACGGGCCACTTCGCGACCCTGTTCTGGGGCGGCCTCGTCGCGCTCGGGCTCGTGGTGCCGCTCGCCCTCGACCTCGTTGGACACCGGCTCAAGCCGCTCGGCGCCCTGTCCGCCGTCCTCGTGCTCGTGGGCGGGTTCGTGCTTCGTTACGTCATCGTGATGTCGATACAAAGCTAGATGGGGGGCCCCGAGCGGGCCCCCCAGCCCCCAACGCTCGGACGCGTCCCGGGGAACCCGGGACGCGCCTCGACGCACGTCGGACGCATGTAGGATGAGTGCTGTGGCCGGCGTCGATCTGCGCGAAGCTTGGGACGATCTTCTGCGGCGGCGGCCGACGCTGGCGGAGACCCTCGCGCCTTATACGCCCATCGTGGAGGCCTGGGGGCAGGAGGCGCGGGTGACGCCGCTGGCGTGGAGCGCGGGGCAATGCGCGGCGCTGTGGGAACGCGGTGTTCCGCTGCTCGCGGAGGCGACGATTGCGCTCGACGCGGCGGAGATGGAGACGTGGCTCGCCCCCGCCATGGACGCGGTGGCGACGCTACGGCCGCACGAGGCACCCGCGCTACAGCGGTTCGCGGAAGCGTGGGACGCCGGTCACCTACGCCCGGCATCGCTCTTTCCCGCCCAGGGTCGCGTCGGCGTCGTGAGCGGCGAGATCGGCCTCGATGCGGGCGTGGTCGCGTTCCTCGCCGCCGCCGCCCTCCGTCCCCCGCTCGAGCGCGCGTTCTCGGCGTGCCGCGAGCACCCGCGCGACGGTGTGTGGGAGTTGGGCGTGTGCCCGTTTTGCGGGGGGCCGCCCGTGTTCGGCGATCTCATCGAGGACGGGCGGCGTCGGCTGGCGTGCGCCGTGTGCGGCGGCGATTGGATCTTCGCCCGCATGCGATGCCCCTTCTGCGGCGAGACGGAGACGAAGAACCTCGTACGCCTGGAAGCGGGGGACGCGAAGGAGCAGGGCTATATCGTCAGCGCGTGCCGGCGGTGCCAGGGATATCTCAAGGAGCTGGACCGCCGCGTACGGTGGAACGGCGGCCCTGCCGCCGTCGAGGACTGGGGCTCGCCGCATCTCGACCTCGTGGCGACGAGGGCGGGCTACTGGCGGCCCGCCCCGACGCTCATCCAGCTCGCCTCGCCCTCCTGATCCCGCTCATCGCATCGGAAATGTGGGTGTGTTAAACTCCCGGTGCCGTTGACGTTTTAACTATGCAAGGCACCCTCTTCAACGCCGCCATCATCGGCTACATCTGCGCGACGGGCCTGGCCCTCGCGCACCTGGTCCAGCGCCAGGAGCTGACGCATCGCCTCGCCTCCCTCGCGACCGTGGCCGCGTGGGCAGCCCACACGGTGTCGCTCATCGCGCGTGCGGTGGAGGTGGGTGGGCCGCCCGTGGGCAGCCTGCCCCAGGCGGTGTCGGTGGCGGTGTGGGTGATCGTCCTCCTCGAGATGCTGGCGGAGCGCCACTACGGAGTGCGCGTGCTCGGCGCTTTCGTCATGCCCATCGCGGTGCTCCTCGGCCTCAAGGCGACGGCGGTGGCGCCGGACACGCTCGGGCCCGCGCTCGGCAGCGCCTGGATCTGGGTCCACGTGGCGCTCGCCCTCGTCGGCATCGCCGCCTTCGTGCTCAACTTCGCGGGCGCCGTGATGTACCTGCTGCAGGAGCGGCAGCTCAAGGGCCGCCGCCCCGCGGGCGCCTTCTATTACCGGCTCCCCGCGCTGGAGACGCTCGATCGCCTCACGTACCGCACGCTCGCCCTCGGCTTTCCATTTCTCACCACCGGCCTCATCCTCGGCGCGCTGTGGGCGAGAGCGGCGTGGGGCAGCGTCTTCACCTTCGATCCGCTCGCGTTCTTCTCGCTCGTGATGTGGGTGATCTACGCCGCCACCCTCGCCGGGCGCGCCGCCGCGGGCTGGCACGGCCGCCGGGCGGCCTACTTCGCCATCGTCGGCTTCGCGGCGCTCGTGGTCACGCTGGGGGCGGGGCTCTTCCTGCCGGGCCGGCACGGCACGTGATGACCGTGTTCGTGGCGGGCCTCAGCCATCGCAACGCGCCCGTGTCGCTGCGCGAGCAATTGGCGGTAGAGGACGACAAGCTGCGCGAGCTGCTCCAGGACGTGCACGCCACCGGCGTGCTGCGCGAGGCCGTGCTGCTGTCCACGTGCAACCGTGTCGAGCTGTACGGCGTGGCGGAGGCGCCGGGCGAGGCGCGCGCGGCCGTCTTCCGGCATCTTTGCCGCTACCGCGGCATCGACCCCGCCACCGTGGAGCCGGTGCTCTACACGCACGAGGACGAGGAGGCCGTGCGCCACGCCTTCCGCGTCGCCTCCAGCCTCGACTCCATGATGATCGGCGAGCCGCAGATCCTCGGGCAGGTGAAGGACGCCTTCGCGCTCGCGCAGGCGTGCGAGGTGGTCGGCCCCGCGCTGCACACGCTCTTCACGCAGGCGTTCACCGTGGCCAAGAAGGTCCGCAGCGAGACCGACATCGGCCGCCACGCCGTCTCCGTGGCCTTCGCGGCCGTGGAGCTCGCCAAGAAGATCTTCACCACGCTCGCCGGCAAGTCGGTGCTTCTCCTCGGCGCCGGGAAGATGAGCGAGCTGGCCGCCCGTCACCTCGTGGAGCAGGGGGCCTTTCCCATCTACGTGGTGAACCGCACGTGGGCGCGGGCGCAGGAGCTGGCGCGCGCGCTCGCGGGCACCGCGGTGCCCTTCGACGAGCTGGCGACGGCGATGGCGGCGGTGGACATCGTCATCGCGTCCACCGCGGCCCCCACCCCCGTCGTGACGCGGGAGACGGTGCAGCGCGCGATGCAGGCACGCCGCGGGCGGCCCCTCTTCTTCATCGACATCGCGGTGCCGCGCGACGTGGAAGCGGGCGTGAGCACGCTCGACGACGTCTACTGCTACGACATCGACGCCCTGCGCCAGGTGGTGGACGCCAACATCCGCGAGCGCGTGCGCGAGGCGCAGCGGGCGGAAGGCCTCGTGGAGCGGGAGGTGGCGCGCTTCGCGGCGCGGCTGCGCGACGTGGAGGTGATCCCCACCATTGTGTCGCTGCGCGAGCGGCTGGAGGAAATCCGCCTCGGCGAGGTGCGCAAGACGCTCGCGCGGCTGCCGGAGGCGTCGGCGGAGACGCGCGCGGCCATCGACGCGCTCTCGAGCGGCATCGTCAACAAGGTCCTGCACGCGCCCATCACGAAGCTGCGCGAGTCGTCGCGCGCGGGCGCCAGCCGCTCGTGGCTGGAGCTGGTGCACGAGCTCTTCGCGCTCGGACGGCGCGGCTGATGGCCCGCGTGCTCCGGCTCGGCACCCGCGCCAGCGCCCTCGCCCTCGCGCAGGCACGCTTCGTCGCGACGCGCCTGGAGCGCACCGGCTGCACGGTCGAGATCGTCCCCATGCACACGGAGGGCGACCGGCGCGTGGACGCGCGCCTCACCGACGCGGGCGGCAAGGGGCTCTTCGTGCGCGAGATCGAGGAGGCGCTGCTCGCGGCCGAGATCGATCTCGCCGTGCATTCGCTGAAAGACCTGCCCGCGGCCCTGCCCGCCGGCCTCGCCCTCGTCGCCTTTCCCGAGCGCGAGGACGCGCGGGACGTGCTCGTGACGCGCAGGCCGGGGCGCTTCGCCGATCTTCCGCCGGGCGCCGTGGTGGGTACCTCCAGCCCCCGCCGGCGCGCCATCGTGCTGTCGCTGCGGCCCGACCTCGACGTGCAGCCCCTGCGCGGCAACGTGGACACGCGGATGCGCAAGCTGCAGGAGGGTAACCGCGACGCCATCGTGCTGGCGGCGGCGGGCTTGCTCCGCCTCGGGATCACGGCCACGTACGTGGACGCGCTCGACCCCGAGGTGTTCGTGCCTGCCGTGGGGCAGGGCGTCCTCGCGGTGGAGGCGCGCGCGGACGACGCGCGCACCGCGGGCCTTGTACAGATGGTCGACCATGGGCCCACGCGCGCGTGCGCGCTCGCGGAGCGCGCGTTCCTCAGCCGGCTCGGCGCCTCCTGCCTCACGCCCATGGCCGCCCACGCCCGTATGCACGGGGGCGCCCTGCGCGTGAGCGCCCTCGTCGCCAGCGAGGACGGGCGGC
>CAYQQT010000003.1:0-22298 GCA_964419375.1 uncultured bacterium | reverse complement strand
GCGCGCCTCAGCCTCGGGGCGAGTCTCCGATCGCGACCACCATCAGCGCGTGCTTGGAGTCGACGGGCTGTACGCCGCGGCCATAGCCGGCGACCTGCGTGGTGAGCCAGCCCACGCACGGTGTGCTCTCTTCGAGCTGGCCGCGCATCACCGCCCATTCATCAGGCGCCGCCTCGCCGAGCGCCTCGTAGCGCGCCACGCTCTCGATCACGAGGACGAGCCGCGGAGGGCGCCCGTCGAGCCGCTTGACCGCGGTCAGCATGGCCTCCGCTGCGCTCTCGAGCCCGCCGGCTTCGGCGAAGCCGAGACCGGTCGCGTACGGCGCCTCCAGGCACGCCACGCTCGCCATCGGCGAGCGGTCGCCGCAGCCGTAGAGCTCCGCGTCGCCGAGGACGCTGCACACGGTGCGCATCTTGGGTCCCATGAAGTCGCGCCAGGAGTCGAGGAAGGCCAGTGACGAGCCCTCCGCCCCCGCGCGCGCGAAAGCGAGGCCGAGACCGCGCGGGTAACGCGCGCGGAACGGCCAGCCGGCGAGCACGAGCCGCGCGGCTGCCCGACCAGCGTCGGCCAGGCTGTGGCCCGACGTGGCCGCCACGCCGCTGGCGCCGCCGGCGGCGTTGGCGATACAGACGACCAGCGCGCCTTCCTTCATGGGGCCGTGATCCGTAAGCAGGGCGGGCGCCACGCCGCCTGCGATACCGACGGGCCCGAGCACGTTGCGCACGCCTGCGAGCACGTTGCTCTTGGGAGCTCCGGCGGTGAGCACGAGCGCGATGTCCGGAGCCGCGCCGTGGAGGCGCGCGGCGGCGAGCGCGGTCGCGCGCGCGACGGCCTGCTCAGGCTCCGGATGCGAGGTGACGCCGATACCGATCTCGAGCTTCGCTGCGAGCGCCCCGGTGGCAACGTCGGTGGTCATCATGGGCAGCGAATAGTGCAGCGGGGATGCCAAAGAATATTCTCAATATTTTCAATATGTTATGCGTAGTTAGGCGGGCTGGATGTCCGGGCGGCACGGGCACGGTGACGGGAATCGGCAGGTGCTAGAGGATTCCGTACTCCTTGAGTCGGCGGTAAATCGTCCGGCGCGAGATGCCCAGAGCGCGCGCGGCGGCTTCCTTGTCGTCCTTCAAAAGCGCGAGCGACTTGAGGATCAGCTCCCGCTCGACGTCCGCCAGGGTCGGGATCGTCTCGACCGACGTCACGGGCGCGGCCGCGGTGGCCGGCGTGCGGGCGAGAGCGGGAAGATCGGCCAGCGTCAGCTGGTCCTTGGCCCCCATCGCGAATGCGCGCTCCACGAAGTTCTCCAGCTCGCGCACATTGCCGGGGAAGTTGTAGGCGCTGAGCGCCGCCAGCGCCTCGGGGGCGATGCCCCGCACGTCGCGGTGGAAGCGGCGGTTGAACCGACGCAAGAAGTGGCTCACGAGCGCCGGGATGTCGTCCCGCCGGTCGCGCAGGGGCGGCAGCAGCACGCGCACCACGTTCAGCCGGTAGAAGAGATCCTGGCGGAAGGAGCCGTCCGTCATGGCGCGCTCGAGGTCCCGGTTGGTGGCCGCGATCACGCGCACGTCCACCGGGTACGCCTTGGTGGACCCCACGGGCCGCACCTGCATCTCCTGGAGCACGCGCAGGAGCTTGACCTGCAGCGCCGGCGTGAGCTCGGCGATCTCGTCGAGGAAGATCGTGCCCTCGTCGGCGCCGCGGAAGAGGCCGAGGGCGTCCGCGATCGCGCCCGAGAACGCCCCCCGCACGTGGCCGAAGAACTCCGACTCCAAGAGGTCCTGCGGGATGGCGCTGCAGTTCACCGGGATGAAGGCTCGCTTGGCCCGGGAGGAGATCCGGTGGATGGCCGCCGCCACCAGCTCCTTGCCCGTGCCGCTCTCGCCCTCGATGAGCACCGGGGAATCGGTGACGGCCACCTTGCTGATGATGTCCTTCACGCGCTGCATGGGCGCCGAGTTGCCGATGAGCTCGTTGACCGTGAGCTCCTCGCCCAGGCGCGCGCGCAGCGTGTGAACCTCACCGCGCAGGAACTTGCGCTCCATCATCCGCGCCATCAGGTGGCGCAGCTCGTCGAGGATCAGGGGCTTGGAGAGGTAATCGTACGCGCCCTCTTTGAGCGCCTGCACGGCGGAGGCGATGGTCGGGTAGCCCGTCATCATCACCACTTCGATCGACTCGTCCTGCTTGCGGACCTCGCGCAGCAGATCGAGGCCGCTCATGTCCGGCATCCGTACGTCGGACAGCATCGCGTCGAACAGCTCAGTGCGCAGGATCTCGAGGGCCTCGGTGCCGGAGGACGCGGTCTTCACCTGGTATCCCCACTGCCCCAGGGCTTCCCTGAGCAGCAGGAGAATCGACTTCTCGTCGTCCACGATAAGGATCTTCGCTGGTTCCACGGCACGCCGACTCTAGCAGGTGGGGTGTCAAAGTGACAAGAAATACTTTTTACCGCTTCGGGCACCCGCAGTTGCGCCACGGGTGTCAGCATGTTAGCGTGGACGTTGGCTTTTTACTGAGGAGACCTGCCAATGGCCGATGCAGCGACGGTCCAGTTGACCGAGCAGAACTTCGATGAAACCCTCGCCCAGCACGATGAGCTTCTGATGGTCGACTTCTGGGCGGAGTGGTGTGGACCCTGCAAGGCCCTCGCGCCCGTGCTCGACGATCTCACGCGTGAGGCGGGCGGTCGCGTGACGCTGGCGAAGGTGAACGTCGACGAGAACCACGGCCTCGCCGCCCGCTACGGCATCCGATCGATACCGACCATTCTCTTCGTGAAGCAGGGAAAGGTCGTCGACCAGGTCATCGGCGCGGTGCCGAAGGCCAAGCTGAAGGAGAAGCTGGACGCGCTGGTTTCCTAGCGCGTTGCCGCTGAGCGCCGCATCAGCTCCGCCGGCATAGCCATTCCGTCGCTGTCTCCGGCCCGCGAGGAATTCCGCCAGCTCGCGGCGACGGGCAACCTTGTGCCCGTCTTCGCCGAGCTGCCGGCCGACCTCGACACGCCGCTCTCCGCCTACCTGCGCCTGCGTCCCGGTCCCTACTCCTTTCTGCTGGAGTCGGTGGAAGGCGGCGAGAAGTGGGCGCGGTACTCCTTCCTCGGCACGGACCCGCTCATGGTGCTGTCCGCAAAGAACGGCCGCATCACCCTGCGGCGCGGCAGCGCGAAAGCCGAGCGCCTGCCGGACGGCGATCCACTCGAGGCGCTGCGCGGCCTGCTCAGGGAGTTTCAGCCCGTCGCCGTGCCCGGCCTGCCACGATTCCAGGGCGGCGCCGTGGGCTTCCTCGCCTACGACATGGTCCGTCACATGGAGCGGCTGCCCCGCTCCACACGGGACGATCTGGAGCTGCCCGATACGGTCTTCCTCTTCAGCGACACGCTTCTCGTCTTCGACAACCTCCGTCACCGCCTCCTCGTCATCGCCAATGCCCACGTGGACAAGCGTGACGCGGCCTCGCTGGATGCGGCATACGACCGCGCGGCGGTGCGGATCGGCATGACCATCGCCAAGCTCGCGCGGCCGGTGCGCGCGCCCGCGCCGCTCACGCTGACGGCGCCCGCGCCCCTGCTCGCGCTCGGCGAAGAAGGCTTCACCACCACCATGGACGAGGGCGCGTTCAGCGACGCCGTGCGGCAGGCCAAGGAGTTCATCGCCGCCGGCGATGCCTATCAGGTCGTCGTGTCCCGCCGGCTCGACTGCACGCTCGATGCCGATCCGTTCACCGTGTACCGAGCCCTGCGCACGATCAACCCCTCCCCGTATCTTTTCTACCTGCGCCTGGGCAAGACGACGATCGTGGGCTCCTCACCCGAAGTGCTCGTGCGCGTCGAGGGCGACCGCGTGGAGGAGCGCCCCATCGCGGGCACGCGGCCGCGCGGGGGCACGGAGGCCGAGGATCAGGCGATCGAGCGGGAGATGCAGGAGGACCCGAAGGAGCGCGCCGAGCACGTCATGCTCGTGGACCTCGGTCGCAACGACGTCGGGCGCGTGTCCGAGCTGGGCTCGGTGAAGGTCACCGAGTTCATGGGCGTGGAGCGCTACTCGCACGTCATGCACCTGGTCAGTCACGTCGTCGGCAAGCTGAAGGCGGGCTCCGACGCGCTCGACGTCCTGCGCGCGTGCTTCCCGGCAGGGACCGTGACGGGGGCGCCGAAGATCCGCGCCATGGAGATCATCGACGGCATCGAGCCCACGCAGCGGGGACCGTACGCGGGTGCGGTCGGCTACGTGTCCTACTCCGGCAATCTCGACTCCTGCATCACCATCCGCACCATCGTCTGCCAGGGCACGCGCGCCTCCATCCAGGTGGGAGCCGGCATCGTGGCCGATTCCGATCCGAAGTCGGAGTGGCTGGAGACCTCGTCGAAAGCTCGGGGGCTCGTGCTCGCCCTGCGGATGGCGGCGGCGGTGGCGCGCCCATGATCCTCGTCGTCGACAACTACGACTCCTTCACCTACAACCTCGTCCAGTACCTCGGCGAGCTGGGGGCGGAGCTGCGCGTCGTCCGCAACGACGCCGTGGACGTCGAGGGCGTGGCCGCCATGCGCGCCGAGCGCATCGTGATCTCGCCGGGGCCGGGCACGCCGGACCAGGCGGGCGTGTCGCTCGACATCATCCGCCGCCTCGGTGCCACCACCCCCATCCTCGGCGTGTGCCTGGGCCACCAGGCGATCGGGCAGGCCTTCGGCGCCACCGTGGCGCGGGCGCCCGCGCAAATGCACGGCAAGACCTCGCAGATCCGCCACGACGGCCGGGGCGTCTTCGCCGGGCTCGGCAACCCGTTCGTGGCCACGCGCTACCACTCGCTGGTGGTGCTGCGCGACACGGTGCCGGCCGATCTCGAGATCACCGCGGAGGCAGAGGACGGACAGATCATGGGCCTGCGCCACCGGCGTTTTCCCGTGGAAGGCGTGCAGTTCCATCCGGAGTCCATCCTCACCGTCGAGGGCAAGAGCCTGCTCGCGAACTTCATCGGCGCCGGTCCGCGATGACGGCGCGCCTGGCCGAGGCCGACCTCATCCGCACGATCGCGCGCCTGGCGGGCGGCCAGCACCGGGGCGTGCAGGTCGGCATCGGCGACGACTGCGCGGTGCTCGAGCCGGCTCCGGGCACGCGCCTCGTGGCCACCACGGACCTCCTCGTCGAAGACGTCCACTTCCGCCGCCGTTACGCGGAGCCGGCGGACATCGGCTGGAAGGCACTCGCGGTCAACCTGTCCGACATCGCCGCCATGGGCGCCACCCCGCGCTGGGCGCTGGTGGCCCTGGCCTGTCCGGAGAACGGCCGCGCGGACGAAGTGGAGGCGTTCTACGAGGGCGCGCTGGCGCTCGCCTCCGCGCACGACGTGGCCATCGTGGGCGGCGATACCTCCGCGTCGTCCGCCGGCTGGACGGTCAACGTCACGCTGCTTGGCGAGGCGACGTCGGCCCCCATCCTGCGTTCGGGAGCACGCCCGGGCGACGTACTCGCGGTGACGGGGCCGCTGGGGCGCGCCGCCGCCGGCCTCGCGATCTTGCAGATGCCTGCGGCCCCGCGCGGGCTGGGCGCCGGCACGCTCGCCGAGCTCACGGGCGCCCACCTGCGCCCGCGTCCGCGGGTTGCCGAAGGCGTGTGGCTCGGCATCGCGGGCGGCGTGAGCGCCATGATGGACATCTCCGACGGCCTTGCCACGGATCTTCCGCGGCTGGCGGCGGCCAGCGGCGCCGGCGCGCGCGTGGAGGTCGGGCGCCTGCCGGTGGACGAGGCGACGCGCGCGAGCGCGCAGGCGCTCGGCGTGGACGTGCTCGCGTGGGCCACGGGCGGCGGCGAGGACTACGAGCTGCTGCTCGCGTGCGCGCCCGAAGGCTTCGAACGGCTGGCGAAGGGGCTGGCGGCGCTCACGGGCGCGCGGCTCACCGCCATCGGAGAGGTGACGGCGACGCCGGGCGTGCGCTACGTGGACGCCCAGGGGCACCAGGTGGAAGTGGCGCCGGGCTTCGAGCATTTCGGCCGCGCGCGGGGGGCGTGAGCGTGCCTGAGGGCATCGTCGTCCAGCTCCTCATCCTCGGCGCGCTCGTCGCGTGCTCGGCGATCCTCACCGGCGCCGAGGCCGCCTATTTCTCGATCGGCCGCGCGCGCCTGCGCCGGGTGGCTGACGCGAGCAGCAGCGGCGGCCCCGCGCTCCTCATCGACCGCCCGCACGAGCTGCTCGTCACGCTGCTCGTGGGCATCACCCTGGTAAACATCGGCGGCGCCGCCATCGCCACCAACCTCACGCACCACCTCTTCGGGCCGCGCTACGGGCTCGTGGTGGAGATCCTCGGCATGGTGGTGATCCTCACCACCTTCGGTGAGGTGCTGCCCATGACGCTCGCCGTGAAGTATCCCGAGCGCTTCCTCTCCCTCGTGCACCGCCCCGTGCGGTGGCTCAGCATCCTGCTCACGCCGGTGCGGCTGATCCTGGCCGGGCTCTCCGCCGTCACCGTGCGCCTCATCGGCAGCCAGAGCCAGGCGCAGGCGGAGCTGAGCGAGGAAGAGCTGCGCACGCTCGTGGACGTCGGCGCCAGCGAGGGCGTGGTGGAGCGCGGGGAGCGGGAGATGATCCACAAGGTCTTCGAGCTCGAGGACACGCTGGTGCGCTCCGTCATGGTGCCGCGCACGGACATGTTCTGTCTCGACGTCAACGGCCCCGTGGACCAGATCCTGCCCAAGCTCCGTGAGCAGCTGCACTCGCGCGTGCCCGTGTACGAGGGATCCATCGACGTCATCGTGGGCATCCTCTACACGAAGGACCTGCTGCCCTACATGGGCGGGCTGCCCGACGGCTTCGACCTCCGCGCGCAGCTGCACCCGCCGTACTTCGTGCCCGAGTCCAAGCGCGCCGACGTGCTCCTGCAGGAGTTCCAGGCCAAGAAGCTGCACATGGCCATCGTGGTGGACGAGTTCGGCGGCACCGCCGGCCTCGTCGCCCTCGAGGACCTGCTGGAGGAGCTCGTGGGCGAGATCGCCGACGAGTACGACGAGCCCGAGCGCCTCATCCAGCGGCTGGACGCCTCCACCTTCCGCGTGGCGGGCAAGCTGTCGGTGGAGGACCTCAACGCCGCCACCGGCCTCTCGATCTCCGACGAGTCGTACGACACGGTGGGAGGCTGGGTGCTCGACCTCTTCGGACGCGTGCCGCGCAAGTCCGAGCGCGCGGAGACGCCCGAGCTCGTGGTGACCGTGGAGAAAGTCGAGCGCACACGCGTGGTGGAGGTGCTGCTCTCACTGCGCAAGCCGGTGTCGACGTCGCCCACCACGGAAGTCCCCGCGTGAGGCGGCAGGCCGGGTCATGAGCCTCGTCGTGCTGGCCGCCGTGTGCCTGGCGGCGACGATGTTCTTTTCGGCCGCCGAGATGGCGTTCATCGCGGCGAACCGCCTGCGGCTGCGCCACCTCGCGGCGGAGGGCAACACGACGGCGGCCCTCTACCTGGAGTCGTTCCGCCAGCCCGAGCGTGTGCTGTCCACCGCCATGATGGGCGTGACCGTCGCCCACATCATCGCCTCCTCCGCCGTCACCTTCGCCCTGCTGCCGCGCCTGGGCGGCCTCGCGCCCGTCGTGGCCACCGCCGCGCTCACGCCGCTCATGCTCGTGTTCGGCGAGATCATCCCCAAGGCGATCGCGCGCGAGTGGGCGACCAGCCTCATCCTGAAGCTGTACCGGCCGCTCACCTGGGCCGCGGTGCTGCTGGTGCCCTTCGTCGTGGTGGCCAACACGATCGTGTCCGCCGTCCTGCGCGTCTTCGGCGGCCCCGTGGCCACCACGCGCCAGTTCGTCTCCCGCGAGGAGCTGAAGGCGCTGCTGCAGATGGAGCCGGGCGAGGCCGACGTCACCACGCAGGAAGCGGAGATGATCGACAACATCTTCGACCTCGGTGACACCACCGTGCGCGAGGTGATGGTGCCGCTGGTGGAGGCGGTCATGCTGCCCGACACCGCCTCCATCGCGGAAGCGGTCGCGCTCATCCAGCAGCGCGGCTTCTCGCGCATTCCGATCTACCGCCAGCGGGAGACGAACATCGTGGGCGTGGTGGCGGCCATGGACATCCTGAGCCGGGGGGCGGAGGTGCGCACGGTGGACGAGCTGCGACGGCAGCCTTACTACGTGCCGGAGACCAAGCGCATCGACGATCTCCTGCGCGAGATGCAGCGCGCCCGCAACCACATGGCGGCGGTGGTGGACGAGTACGGCGGCTCCACCGGCATCGTGACACTCGAGGACATCCTCGAGCAGATCGTGGGCGAGATCCAGGACGAGCACGACCGCACGCCCGCCACCGTGGAGCGGCTCCCCGACGGCTCGTACTGGGTGGCCGCGCGCACGCACATCGAAGAGCTGAACGAGGCGCTGGACTGGAACCTGCCCAAGCACGACTACGAGACGGTGGCCGGGCTCGTCCTCTCCACCCTCCACCGGATCCCGCGCACCGGCGAAGAGTTTCAGATCCCCGGCTACACCATCACGGTGCTCGAAGCCGACGTCCGCCACGTGGCCGCCGTGAAGATCGCGCCCACCGCGCCCACACCCGCGTCCGCTCCGGCCTCCGCTCAGCCGTCCGCACCCGAACCGAATCCCTCGTAACCGGACACACCGAGACACACAAGGAGACTCGCATGGGCAAGATGGTGCAGTTCCCTTCCAACGGCGGCGGCACCTCCGGCTACCTCGCCACCCCCTCCTCAGGCAAGGGGCCGGGCGTCCTCGTCATCCAGGAGTGGTGGGGGCTCGTGGACCACGTCAAGAGAGTGTGCGACCGCTTCGCCGCCGAAGGATTCTCGGCGCTCGCTCCCGACATGTACCACGGCAAGACGGCCAGTGAGCCGGACGAGGCGGGCAAGCTCTTCATGGCGCTGAACATCGCGCAGGCCGAGAAGGACCTTCGTGGCGCCGCAAAGTTCCTCGCCGAGCACTCGTCGACGCCGAAGATCGGCGTGGTGGGCTTCTGCATGGGCGGCCAGCTCGCCCTCTTCGCGGCCGCGCTCAACGCCAACGTGGGGGCGTGCGTGGATTTCTACGGCATCCATCCCAACGTCAAGCCCGACTACTCGAAGCTTTCCGGCCCCGTCCTCGGCCTCTTCGCCGAAAAGGACGGCTTCGTGACGCCGCAGGCGGCCCGGGACCTCGACGCGGCCATCAAGAAGGCGGGCAAGCAGTCGGAGATCCACATCTACCCCGGCGTCGACCACGCCTTCTTCAACGACGACAACACCGCCGCCTACAACAAGCCCGCCGCCGAAGACGCCTGGAAACGCACGCTGGGCTTCTTTCGAGCCAACCTCAAGTAGGGATACGCGAAGACAGGCGACGCCTAGACAGCCGATTGGAGGCATGGGGGGCCATTTCGGGGCCCCCATCTCTTTCAGTGATCTTGCAACAGCGCGCCGCCAGGGGCGGTGCCGACGCCAAGCTTAGCCCGCGGCGGCCGGTGCCAGGGGCGGTGCCGACGCGAGGCTTAGCCCGCGGCGGCGGCCGCCTTTTCCTTTTTCTTCTTCTTGCCGCTGGCGCCCGCCTCGCCCTTCGGCGTCTTTTCCTTCTTGTCGCCCTTGCCCTTGGCCTTGTCCTTGGGCGCTTCCGCGCGGTCGACGAGCTCGAGGAAGACCATGGGGGCGTTGTCGCCGGGGCGCGGTCCCGTCTTCACGATGCGCGTGTAGCCGCCGTGGCGATCCGAAAAGCGGGCGGCGATGGTGTCGAAGAGGCCCGCCACCACGCCGTTGTCGGGCACCATGGAGAGGACCTGACGCCGCGAGTGCAGGTTCTCACGCTTGGCGAGGGTGATCATGTGCTCGGCGAGCCCGCGCACGGCCTTGGCTTTCGCCTCCGTGGTCGTGATGCGCTCGTGACGGAAGAGCGCGACGAGCATGTTGCGGAACATCGCCCACCGGTGCTGCGTGCGGCGGCCCAGCTTGTAGTTGGCGTTGCCGTGTCTCATCGAAGGGCTCCACGCCCCAGCGCGCCGAGCACGGTGGCGTCGATCCGCATACCGAGGGACAGCCCGAGGGCGGCGAGGGCCGTCTTGATCTCGTCGATGGACTTGTCGCCGAGGTTCTTCACCTCGCCGAGATCGGCTTCCGTCTTCTGGGCGAGGTCGACGACGAGGTTGATGTCGGCGCCCTTGAGGGCGTTGACGGCGCGCTGCGGAAGCGCGAGCTCCTCGAGCGCCTTGCCGAGGGCCTCGCGCAGGTACGCCTCTCCGGCGGCGGCGTCCGCCTCCTCGTCCACCTCCGGCGCCGCCGAGCTCAGCGGCGCGAAGTGATCGCGCAGGTACGTGGAGGCGCGCGTGAGGGCGTCGTCCGGACTCACGGAGCCGTTGGTCCAGATCTCGACGATCAGCTTCTCGTAGTCCGTGATCTTGCCCAGTCGCGACATCTCGACGTTGTACGACACGCGCGTGATGGGGGAGAAGGCGGAATCGAGCGCGATGGCGCCCGCGGGCACCGAGCCCGCCTTCGCCTCCGCCGCCTCGTAGCCCCGGCCGATGCCCACCGCCAGCTCCATGCCCACCTTGGTGGCGGACTCGACGGTGAAGAGATGCACCTCGGGGTTCATGATCTCGACGTCGGTCTCCGGCACGTCCTCGCCCTTCACCACCTTGGGCCCGGTGACGTCGATCCGCACCGTGATGGGCTCCCCCGACGGCACCTGGATGGACAGCTTCTTGAGGTTCAGGAGCACGTCGACGGTGGACTCCTTGACGCCCGGGATCTTCGTGTCGGCGCTCCGCACGCCGTCGATCTTGACGGAGGTGATGGCGGCCCCGGGCACGATGGCGAGCAGCGTGCGCCGCAGCGAGTTGCCCACCGTGAGCGCGTAGCCCTTCTCGAACGGCTCCGCCACGAGGCGGCCGTAGCGGTCGCTGAGGATCTCCCACTCGACCTTTTTCGGCTTCTGGAACGGAATGCGTGCCATGCGCTCGCCTTCTCCCTACTTCGAGTACAGCTCGACGATGAGCTGCTCGGCCACCGGAATCTGGATGTCCTCGCGCAGGGGCAGGCTCCGCACGGTGCCCTTCTTCCCCTCCACGTCGAGATCGAGCCACTGCGGCGTCTGGGCGCGGCCCCCGCCGAGGTTGTCCTCGAGACGGGCGGCCTGCTTGGAGTTCGGGCGCAACTGCACGACGTCGCCCACCTTCACGAGGAGGGAGGGGATCGACACCTTGCGGCCGTTCACCTGGAAGTGCCCGTGGGCCACCATTTGACGCGACTCGCGCCGCGAGGTGGCGAAGCCCAGGCGGTGCACCACGTTGTCCAGGCGCAGCTCCAGAAGGCGGAGCAGGTTCTCGCCCGTCATACCCTTCTCGCGCTCCGCCCACTGGAAGTACTTGCGGAACTGCGACTCCAGCACGCCGTAGATGCGCTTGCACTTCTGCTTCTCGCGCAGCTGCACGCCGTAGGGCGTGAGCTTGCCGCGGTTGAGGCCGTGCTGGCCGGGCGGATAGTTCCGCCGCTCGATGGCGCACTTGTCGGTGAAGCAGCGCGCCCCCTTGAGGAAGAGCTTCATACCCTCACGCCGGCACAGCCGGCACTTCGCCTCGCGATACCGCGCCATCGTCGGTCTCCTCTACACTCGCCGCCGCTTCGGCGGGCGGCACCCGTCATGCGGAATCGGCGTCACGTCGCGGATGGCGCTGATCTCCAGGCCCACCGCCTGCAGCGAGCGGATGGCGGCTTCGCGCCCCGCTCCCGGCCCCCGTACGAACACTTCGATCTGTTTGAGCCCGAACTCCATCGCCTTGCGCGCGGCGATCTCGGCCGCCGTCTGGGCGGCGAAGGGCGTGCTCTTGCGCGAGCCCTTGAAGCCCGCGCTGCCCGCGCTCGACCACGACACCACGTTGCCCGTCTTGTCGGTGAGGGTGACGATGGTGTTGTTGAAGGTGGCCTGGATGTGGGCCACCCCCGTGCGCACCTCGCGCTTCTCGCGCTTCTTGCCGCCCTTCTTCTTCGGAGCGGGCTTGTCTGCCTGGGGATCTGCCATCGTCTACGCTCCCGGTCGCTTCGCCGCCGGCGCCGCTGCCACCGCCGTGGGCTTCTTCTTGATCATCACGCCCTTGCTCGGGCCCTTCCGCGTGCGCGCGTTGGTGTGCGTGCGCTGCCCCCGCACGGGCAGGCCGCGCCGGTGACGGATGCCGCGGTAGGCGCCGATGTCCATGAGCCGCTTCACGTTCATGGACACCTCACGGCGCAGGTCGCCCTCCACCTTGTGCTCGCGCTCGATGATGTCGCGCACGCGCGCCGTCTCCTCCTCCGACCAGCCCTTCACGCGCTTGTTCGGATCGACGTTCGCCTTCGCGAGAATGCGCTTGGCGGTGACGGTGCCGATGCCGTAGATGTACGTGATCGCCACTTCGCCCCGCTTGTCGCGCGGAAGATCGATACCCGCCACTCGTGCCATGCCCGCCTCCGTCCTATCCCTGCCGCTGCTTGTGCCGCGGGTTCTTGCAGATGATCCGCGTCACGCCCTGGCGCTTGACGATCTTGCAGTGCTCGCAGCGCGTCTTCACCGATGGTTGAACCTTCATGCCGCTCTCCCTACTTGAACCGGTAAGTGATGCGGCCGCGCGTGAGGTCGTACGGCGACAGCTCGACCTTCACGCGGTCGCCGGGCAGGATGCGGATGAAGTTCATGCGCATCTTGCCGCTCACGTGCGCGAGCACGCGATGGCCGCTCTCCAGCTCCACGCGGAACATCGCGTTCGGCAGCGGCTCCACCACCGTGCCCTCCACTTCGATCGCGTCTTCTTTGGTCATGCGCCCGCCTTCACGCGGCCGTTCACGGAGCGCCCGGTGGTGCTCGTGAGCACCTCCGGTCCCGCCTCCGTCACCGCGATCGTGTGCTCGAAGTGCGCGGCGAGGCTGCCGTCCTTCGTGACCGCCGTCCAGCCGTCGTCGAGCACCTTGACCTCCCACGTTCCCATGGTGACCATCGGCTCCACCGCCAGCACCATGCCCGCCTTCAACACGGGGCCGTGCCCGGGATCGCCGAAGTTGGGGATCTGCGGGTCCTCGTGCAGGGCGCGGCCGATGCCGTGCCCCACGAACGCGCGCACGATGGAGAACCCGTGGGCCTCCACGTGCGTCTGCACCGCATGCGAGACGTCGGAGAGGCGGCGGCCGGGCCGGCACTCGTTGATCGCGAGGTCGAGGCTTTCGCGGGTGACGTCAAGCAATTGCTGGACCTTCGGGGGCACGTCGCCGACGGCGAGCGTGAACGCACAGTCCGCATAGTACCCATCCACGATACACCCGAGATCAAGGCCCACGATATCGCCTTCCGCGATACGCCGGCTCGCGGAGGGGATGCCGTGCACCACTTCCTCGTTGATCGAGATGCAGGCCGTGGCCGGGAATCCCCGGTAGCCCTTGAAGGCCGGCGTGGCGCCGCGGGCGAGGATGAACTCCTCGACGTCCTCGTCGATCTCGAGCGTCGACATGCCCGGCTTCACGGTCTCGCGCAGCCGCTCCATGACGTTGGCGAGGATGTGGCCCGCCGTCCGCATGAACTCCAGCTCGCGCGGCGATTTGAGGTCGATCACGGGTGCGCCTCGGCGGCGGCGCGGACCTTGGCACGGATAGCCTCGATGGGGCCTTCGCCCGCCACGTGCACGAGGAAACCGCGGTTCTTGTAGTGTTCGAGCAGCGGCGCCGTCTGGCGCTCGTACACCTCGAGCCGGTTCCGGACGGTGGCGTCGCTGTCGTCGGCACGCTGGTACAGCTCGCCGCCGCACACGTCGCACACGCCCGCCCGCTTCGACGGGTTGGACACCACGTGGAAGGAGTGGCCGCACGCGCGGCACACGCGCCGCCCCGTGAGGCGGCGCATCAGCTCCGGCGTGGAGACGTCAAAGTAGATGAGCGCGTCCAGGCTGCGGCTCAGATCCTTGAGCAGCCGCTCCAGCGACTCCGCCTGCGCGATCGTGCGGGGAAAGCCGTCGAGGAGGAAGCCGCCCGCGGCGTCCGGCTGCGCCAGGCGCTCACGCATGAGGCCGATGATCACGTCGTCGGGCACGAGGGCGCCCGCGTCCATGTAGCGCTTGGCCTCCAGGCCCACCGGCGTGCGCGCGGCCACCGCCTCCCGCAGCATGTCGCCGGTGGCCATGTGAGGCACGCCCCACTCACGCGCGAGCTCGCGCGCCTGGGTGCCCTTGCCCGCGCCGGGGGGGCCGAGAAAGGCGACGCGCATCGTCAGCTTCTCCGCGCAAAGGCGCCGGAGCGCGATTTGGACCGCTTGAGGAAGCCCTCGTAATTCCGCATCAGCAGGTGCGATTCCATCTGGCGCACGGTGTCCAGCGCGACGCCCACCACGATGAGGAGGCTGGTGCCGCCGAAGTAGAAGGGCACGTTGAACCAGCGGATGAGCATGTCCGGCAGCACGGAGATGAGGGCGAGGAAGAGCGCGCCCGGCAGCGTGATCCGCGTGAGGGTGCGATCGATGTATTCCGCCGTCTTCTTGCCCGGGCGCACGCCCGGGATGAAGCCGCCGTACTTCTTCATGTTGTCGGCGAGATCGATGGGGTTGAACACGATCGCCGTGTAGAAGTACGTGAAGAAGATGATGAGACCCATGTAAAGCAGGGTGTAGGTGAAGCGGCCCGGCGACAGCGCGTCGGCGAAGGCCTGCATCCACGGATGCGGCACGAAGCGCGTGATCGTGGCCGGGAAGAGGATCAGCGAGGAGGCGAAGATGACCGGGATGACGCCCGCGGTGTTGATACGAAGCGGGATGTGCGTGGATTGCCCGCCGTACACGCGGCGTCCCACCACCCGCTTGGCATACTGCACCGGGATCTTGCGCTGCCCCTCCTGCATGAGCACGACGGCCGCCGTCACCGCTACCATGGCCGCCACGATGATGAAGAAGGTGAGCAGGCTCATCTCGCGGTTCACGATGAGCGTGTACGAGGCCAGGATGGCCGACGGCAGCCTCACCACGATCCCCGCCATGATGATCAGGGAGATGCCGTTGCCGATGCCCTTCTCGGAGATCTGCTCGCCGATCCACATGATGAGCGCGGTGCCGGCGGTGAGCGTGATCATGGTGAGGAGGCGGAAGCCCCAGCCCGGGTGCGGTACGATGGGGATGCCGTCCGGCCGCATCGACTCCAGGCCCACCGCGATGCCGATCGACTGCACGACGGAGAGCACGATGGTGCCGTAGCGCGTGTACTGCGTGATCTTCTTGCGGCCCGCCTCGCCCTCCTTGGCCAGCCGCTCGAGGGCGGGGATGACGACGGTGAGCAGCTGCAAGATGATCGACGCCGAGATGTAGGGCATGATGCCGAGCGCGAAGATCGACAGCCGGCGCAGGTTGCCGCCGGAGAAGAGGTCCACCATGCCGAGGAGCGTGTTCTGCGCCTGGTCGAACACGCGCGCGAGCGCGTCCCCGTCGATGCCGGGCGTGGGCACGTGGGCGCCCACGCGATAGGCGATGAGGAGCACCGCCGTCATGATGACGCGGCGCTTGAGCTCCGGGATCTTGAAGACGTTCTGAAAGCTTTGGAGATTCTCGAGCACTAAGACAACACCTCGATGTGGCCGCCCCGGGCTTCGATCTTCTGCCGCGCACCGGCGCTGACGGCGTGGGCCTTCACGG
This sequence comes from uncultured bacterium, assembly GCA_964419375.1. Taxonomy (GTDB): domain Bacteria; phylum Methylomirabilota; class Methylomirabilia; order Rokubacteriales; family CSP1-6; genus JBBDXO01. The sequence continues at coordinate 6,695 of CAYQQT010000003.1, read as the reverse complement.
TGAGCGCGTGCTCGATGTCGCCACCGCCCAGGATCTTCACGAGCCCGCGCTGGCCGTTCTTGACGAGGCCGGCCTTCACGAGGCCGTCCGGGTCCACCACGCTGCCCGCGTCGAAGGACGCCAGGGCCTTCAGATTGACGACGGCGTACTCGGTCTTGCCGCCGTAGGGCAGGAAGCCGCGCTTGGGAATGCGCCGGTAGAGCGGCATCTGCCCGCCCTCGAAGCCGGCCCGCTTGCCGCCGCCCGAGCGCGCGTGCTGACCCTTGTGGCCCTTGCCGGAGGTCTTGCCGTGCCCCGACGAGGGCCCCCGGCCCACCCGCTTGCGCGACTTGGTGGAACCCTCAGCCGGACGCAGATCGTTAAGCCTCATCACTCACCTGCAGCATGTGCGGCACTTTCGCGATCATCCCGCGGACGGTCGCGTTGTCGTCGTGCGTGACGAACTGGTTGATGCGCCGCAGCCCGAGGGCCTTCACGGTCGCCTCCTGCCTGGGGCTCAAGCCGATGATCGACTTGCGCAGCGTGATCCTAAGCTTCTTGCCGGGCACCGGCCGCCTCCTCCGCAACGTTGCTGTCGTTGCTTCGCCGCCGCGCCGCGTGCAGATCTTGTAAGCGCTTGATCCGGCGCAGGGCGTCGATGGTCGCCTTCAGCACGTTGTGCGGGTTGTGGGAGCCGAGCGTCTTGGTGAGGATGTCCTGTACCCCCGCCGCCTCCAGCACCGGCCGTACCGCGCCCCCCGCGATAACCCCCGTTCCCGGCACGGCGGGCTTGAGAAACACACGCCCCGCGCCGAAGTGTCCGGTGATCTCGCACGGGATGGTGGTCTCCCGCAGCGGCACGAAGATCAGATCCTTCTTGGCGTGCTCGACCGCCTTGCGGATGGCCTCGGGGACTTCATGGGCCTTCCCCAGTCCCACCCCCACGTGGCCCCGCCCGTCGCCGACGACCACGAGCGCCGTGAACGAGAATCGCCGGCCGCCCTTGACCACCTTGGCCACCCGGTTGATGGACACCACCCGGTCATTCAGCTCCAGCACGCTCGGATCAATCCTCGCTTCTGCCACTCAGTCTCTCCTGGCCATTGCTGTATGAGTCCCGCTACCGCGACCGTCAGGGCCGTTCAAAAGGCGAGCCCGCCGGCGCGTGCGGCATCCGCCAGCGCCTTCACCCGCCCGTGGTATTTGTAGCCGCCGCGATCGAAGACGACGGACTGGATGCCGCCCGCCTTCGCCTTCTGCGCGAGCAGCTCGCCCACCGCCTTGGCCGCCGCCACGTTGCCCCCGCTCGTGTGCTTGCCGCGGAAGTCCGCGCTGCGGCTGTCGGTCATGAGCACCGTGCGTCCGCTGTCGTCGTCGATGAGTTGCGCATAGATGTGGCTCGCGCTCCGGAACACCGCCAGGCGCGGGCGCTGCGCCGAGCCGCGCACCCAGCGCCGCAGCCGGTGATGCCGCTTCTCCCGTGGGCCCCGCCGGTCCTTGGTGATCACTTCGCGCCCGCCTTCTTGCCGACCTTGCGGCGAATGACTTCCTCCGCGTACTTGACGCCCTTGCCCTTGTAGGGATCCGGCTTGCGCAGCGAGCGCAGCTTGGCCGCCGTCTCGCCCAGGAGCGCCTTGTCGGCGCCCTTGAGGGTGATGGCGGTCTGCTTGTCGATCTCGGCCGTGATGCCCTCCGGCAGCCCGAAGATGACGGGATGCGAGTAGCCGAGCGCGAGCTGGATGTTGCGCCCCTGCAGCTGCGCGCGGTACCCGATGCCGACGATATCGAGCTTGCGCTCGAAGCCGTCTTTCACGCCCGTAACCATGTTGGCCACCAGCGAGCGGGTGAGCCCGTGCAGGGCGCGCACGTGCCGCTCCTCGTTGTCGCGCGCGATGACGAGGATGCCGTTGTCGACGGAGGCCTTGAGGCCGGTGGGGACGGGCTGGCTCAGCTTGCCCTTGGGGCCCTCCGCGCTCACGCGCGCGCCGTCGATGTGGATCTTGACGCCCTGCGGGATGGGAATCGGTTTCCTGCCGATGCGTGACATGTCAGCCCCTTACCAAACGTAGGCGAGGACTTCGCCGCCGACCTTCTGCTTGCGGGCATCGCGGCCCGTCACCACCCCGCGCGAGGTCGACACGAAGGCGACGCCCATGCCGGCGAGGATGGTCGGGATCTTGTCGTGCGTCACGTACACGCGCCGGCCCGGCGTGGACACCCGCACCAGGCCCGAGATCATCTTCTCGTTGGCGGCGCCGTACTTGAGGTAGACGCGCAGCATGCCCTGCTTCTTGTCCTCCAAGAGACGGAAGTTCTTGATGAACCCTTCTTCCTTAAGCAGCTCCGCGATCCGGACTTTTAGCTTCGAGGCGGGGATGTCGCACTTCTCGTGCTCGGCCCTGCTCGCGTTGCGGATGCGCGTGAGCATGTCGGCGATGGGATCGCTGCGCATGGCTACCAGCTCGCTTTCACGACACCCGGCACCTCGCCCTTGAGGGCGAGCTCCCGGAAGCACAGCCGACACATCTGGAACTTGCGGATGTAGGCGCGGGGCCGGCCGCACAGCTTGCAGCGCGTGTACGCGCGCGAGCTGAATTTCGGCGGCCGCTGCGACTTGATGATGAGCGAGGTCTTTGCCATACGCTACTGCTCCCTGAACGGCATGCCGAGATGCGTGAGGAGGGCCTTGGCCTCCTCGTCCGTCCGCGCCGTCGTCACGATGATGATGTCCATGCCCCGGATCTTGTCGATCTTGTCGTACACGATCTCCGGGAAGATCAGCTGCTCGCGCAGGCCGAGCGCGTAGTTGCCCCGCCCGTCGAAGCCCTTGGGCGGCACGCCCCTGAAGTCGCGCACGCGGGGGAGGGCGATGTTGACGAGGCGGTCGAGGAACTCGTACATCCGCGCCGCCCGCAGCGTCACCTTGGCGCCGATGGGCACGCCCTCGCGCAGCTTGAAGTTGGCGATCGACTTCTTCGCGCGCGTCACCACCGGCTTCTGCCCGCTGATGGCCTGCAGGTCCGCCGTGGCGAAGTCGAGGATCTTGGCGTTGTCCCGTCCCTCGCCCACGCCCATGTTGATGACGATCTTCTCCAGCCGCGGCACCTGAAACACGTTCGTGTACCCGCGCTCCTTCATGAGCGCGGGGATGACCGTCTTCGCGAAGGTCTCCTTCAGGCGCGGTGGGACCTTCCCCGTGCCCTTGGGCCGTCCCGTCGTGATGGGGCCCGTCGCCGGCGCCGCCTTGTCCTTGCGCTGCTGAGCCTTCGCCGCCGGCGCCGGTTTGGCGCTCTGGGGCTTGGGGGCGGGCGCGTCTGCTTTGGCCATGGTCTTAACCCTTGTCGATCGATTCCCCGCAACGCTTGCACGTGCGGACTTTTCGCCCGTCGGCGAGGAGCTTGATACCGGTGCGCGCGGGCTTGTCGCAGCGCGCGCACATGAGGAGGACGTTGGAGAGGGCGAGGGGACCTTCCCGCTCGATGATGCCGCCCTGGCGCAGCTTCTGGGTGGGACGCTGGTGCTTCTTGATCATGTTCACGTGCTCGACGAGCACGCGCCCCTTGTCCATGAGCACGCGCAGCACCTTACCGCGCTTGCCGCGCTCGCGGCCCGCGATCACGCCCACCGTGTCTCCCCTCCGCACGTGGCTGACGGTCTGCACGCTGCGCATCAGATGACCTCGGGCGCGAGCGAGATGATCTTCGTGAACTGCCGCTCCCGCAGCTCGCGCGCCACGGGACCGAAGATGCGGGTACCGACGGGATTCTCGTCCGCCTTGATGAGCACCACCGCGTTGCGGTCGAAGCGGATGTAGGAGCCGTCCTTGCGGCGGACTTCCTTCACCGTGCGCACCACCACCGCCCGCGCCACTTCACCCTTCTTCACGGTGCCGTCGGGCGCGGCCTCCTTGATGGCCACGATCACGGTGTCGCCCAGCGAGGCGTAGCGCTTGTTGCCGCCGCCCATCACCCGGATGCACTGCACCTTCTTGGCCCCCGAGTTGTCCGCCACGTCGAGCATCGAGCGATTCTGGATCATCGCCTAGGACACGCGGCTCAGGATCTTGCGGATCCGCCAGCGCTTCTCCTTGGACAACGGCCGCGTCTCCTCGATCTCGACCCGATCGCCCACCTTGCTCACGTTCTCCTCGTCGTGCGCCTTCAGCTTCTTGGACATGCGGATGACGCGCTGGTACTGAGGATGGCGGTACACCCGCTCGATCTTCACCACCCGCGTCTTCTGCATGGCGTCGCTCACCACGACGCCCTCCCGACTTTTCCGCTCGCCCACAGGCCCCTATCCTTTCTTCGTCTTCGTCGGCTTCGGCTTCGCCTTCGCCGCCCGCGGCGTCTTCGCTTTCTTCACACCGCCGGCCTTCTTCGCGCCCGCTGCCTTCTTCTTCTCCGCGCGCGCCGCCGCCTTCGGCTCCGCCGCCGGCGCGGGGGCGGTGATGACGGGGGGCGCCACGCCCTGCTCTTTCAGGATCGTGTACGCGCGCGCGAGATCCTTGCGCGCGTGGTTGACGCGCGCCGGATTCTTGGCCACGCCCATCGAGAGCTGGAATCGCAGGTTGAAGATCTCCTCCGACAGCTCGCGCACCTTCTGCTGCACTTCGTCGCCGGAGAGATCGCGCCACTTCGCCGCCTTCATTCGATGGTCCCTCGCCCGTCCTATGAGAGGCTGCGCGTGCGCGTCACGAACTTGGTGGCGATGCCGAACTTCTGCGCCGCCGTGCGAAACGCTTCCTTCGCCACGTCTTCCGTCGCGCCTTCCATCTCGTAGAGGATGCGGCCCGGCTTCACCACCGCCACCCACTCCTCGGGGTTGCCCTTGCCCTTGCCCATGCGCGTCTCCGCCGGCTTCTTCGTCACCGGCTTGTCCGGGAAGATGCGGATCCACACCTTGCCGCCGCGCTTGAGGCTGCGCGTGAGGGCGACGCGCGCCGCCTCGATCTGGCGGTTGGTCACCCACCCCGGCTCCAGCGCCTTCAGCCCGTACTCGCCGAAGGACAGCGTGGAGCCGCGCTGGGCCTTGCCCTTCATGTTGCCCCGCTGGGCCTTGCGGTACTTCACGCGCTTGGGCATCAGCATCGAGGGAGCCCCTTACGCTTCCGCCGGCGCCACGCGGAGCACTTCGCCCTTGAAGATCCACACCTTCACGCCGATGGTGCCGGCGGTGGTGTGCGCGGTGGCCTGGCCGTAGTCGATGTCGGCGCGGATGGTGTGCAGCGGCACGCGCCCGTCGCGGTACCACTCGCGCCGCGCGATCTCACCACCGCCGAGGCGGCCCGAGCACGCGATGCGGATGCCGTCCGCGCCCAGGCGCAGGGCGGAGGTGACCGCCTTCTTCATGGCGCGGCGGAAGGCGACGCGCTTCTGCAGCTGCAGGGCCACGTTCTCGGACACGAGCTGGGCGTTGAGCTCGGGGTGGATCACCTCTTCGATGTTGAGGTAGATCTCCTTGCCCGTGCGCAGCTGCAGCTCCGCCTTGAGCTTCTCCACCTCCGAGCCCTTGCGCCCGATGATGATGCCCGGGCGCGCCGTGAAGATCGTGATGCGCGCGCGGTTGGCCGAGCGCTCGATGTCGATCTTCGCGATGCCGGCGTGGTAGAGCTGGTCCTTGATGAAGCGGCGGATCTTGACGTCCTCGTGCAGCAGGTTCGCGTACTGCTTGGTGGCGAACCACCGCGAGCTCCACGTGCGCGTGGAGCCGAGGCGGAAGCCGATCGGATGCGTCTTCTGGCCCATCGCCTATTTCGTCTCCTTCGACTTCGGGGTGCCCGCGGCCGGCTTCTTGCCGGACGCCTTCGTGGCCGCGCCGCGCCTGGCGGTCGCCGCCGGTTTCTTGGCGGTCTTCGCCGCCGCCCCGCGCGCGGCGGCCGGCATGGTTACGGGGACGCTCGCCACCGCCCGGCGCGACACCGCCATGCGGCGCGGCACGTGCGCCACCGCGCGGCTGCCGTTCGTCTCGTCGCTCACCCCGATGGTGAGGTGACTGGTGCGGTGCTTGATGAAGAAAGCGCGCCCCATCGCGCGCGGCTGCACGCGCTTCATGGAGGGCCCGCCGTCGGCCACCGCCTGCACCACGCGGAGGTCGTCGAGGTTGCGCATCTGGAAGTTGTGCTCGGCGTTGGCCACCGCCGAGCGCAGGACCTTCTCGATGAGCCGCGCCGCCGCGCGCGGGGTGAACTCCAGGGTGGCGAGGGCCTCCCCCACCGGCCGGTTGCGGATCTGGTCGAGGACGAGCCGCGCCTTGCGGGCGGACACGCGGGCGAAGCGGAAGCGGGCGACGGCGAGCATGGGCTTACGTCTTCCCCGTGGGCGAGGTGGAGGCCTTCTCCGAGGAGCCGTGCGCCTTGAAGGTGCGCGTGAGCGCGAACTCGCCGAGGCGATGGCCGACCATGTTCTCGGTGACGTAGACGGGGATGAACTTGCGGCCGTTGTGCACGGCGAGCGTGTGTCCCACGAACTCGGGCGAGATCGTCGAGCGCCGCGCCCACGTCTTGAGGACCTTCTTCTGGCGCGTGCGGTTCAGCTCTTCGATGCGCCCGTAGAGCTTCTCGTCGATGTACGGCCCCTTCTTGAGCGAACGTCCCATCCCCTGCTCCTATTTCTTTCGCCGCGTCACGATCATGGAATCGGAGGGCCGGGCACCCCGGCGCGTCTTGTAGCCCTTGGTGGGTTTGCCCCACGGGGTCATCGGATGGTTGCCCTTGC
>CAYQQT010000002.1:22378-23474 GCA_964419375.1 uncultured bacterium | reverse complement strand
CACGGCGCGTGCGATGAGCTCCTTGCCCGTCCCCGACTCGCCGAGGATCAGAATGTTCGCTTCCGAGCGGGCCGCCTTCTTCACGAGCTCGAAGACCTGCGCCATCGCCGGGCTCCTGCCGATGACGTTGTCCAGCCCCAGCGTTTCCTGAAGCTGATCGCGCAGGTTGCGGTTCTCGACCTGCAGCCGTCGCTGGCGCAAGGCGCGCTCCACCGTGACCGAGAGCTGGTCCACGGAGAAGTTTTTCGGCAGGTAGTCGAAGGCGCCGTGCTTCACGGCGTCCACGGCGGATTCGATGGTGGCGAAGGCGGTGATGACGATGACGGGCAGGGCGGGGTCCAGCGCGCGCGCCCGGCGCAGGAGCTCCATGCCGTCCATCTCCGGCATCTTGAGGTCGGTGAGGAGCACGTCGGGACGGTCGGTCTCGAGATGGGCGAGTGCGCGCTGTGGATCGGTGGTGGTGAGGCATTTGTAGCCCGCGCGCCGAAGGATGCGCGCGCAGTTGTCCACCATGTCCGGCTCGTCGTCGACGATGAGAATGCGGCTCGCCTCGGTCATCGGATCGTCATTATATTCGCTATATTCGCTCCGCGTGGCGCGGGGTCCGCGCCACCACCACTCCGACGGCGCCCACCAGGCCGGCCACGAGCAGGCTGCGCCAGCCGGTGTGCAGGAGTAAGGAAGCCGCACAGCAGGACGCCACCGGCCGGCAGCACAACATCGGCCGCCCGGCGGCCGCCGCCGCCCGCGGTGGCGCCGCGGACGGTCAGCCACGGCAGGCTGACATTGACCAGCATGAAGCTCAGCAGGACGGCCGCGTCCGTGAGCGTGGCGATCTGCGTGAGATTGCCGAGGAAGACGGCGGCGCCCGCGACCGCGAGCACGCTCACGGTGGCGCGCATTGGAATCGACGTCGTGCCCACCCCGGCGAGGGAAGCGGGCAGCGCGCCCGCGGCCGCCATGCCGTACACGGAGCGCGATGGCTCCCGCATCTCTTCCGCGAAGTTGCCCAGCTCGTCGAAGCCGAGGTACGCGAAGAAAATCAGCGCCGCCGCCGTGGAGACGCCGGTCCACCCGGTCGCCGGCAGCGCATACG
>CAYQQT010000002.1:13002-22278 GCA_964419375.1 uncultured bacterium | reverse complement strand
CGCAGGCGTCAGACGGACGCGGCCGGGCGCGCGGGCGCAAAGCTGAGCGTGAACGTCGTGCCGCGCCCGGGCACGGACCGCACGTCCACCGTGCCCTGGTGATCGCGCACGATGCCATAGGAGATCGACAACCCGAGGCCGGTGCCGTCGGCTTTGGTCGTGAAGAACGGATCGAAGATCCGGGGTAGCGCCTCCGCCGCGATGCCGTGCCCGCTGTCCCGCACCACGAGCCGCACGCGCGCGTCCGGCGGCGCGGGCGCCACCGTTTCCACCGTGATGTCGCCGCGCCCGGCGAGCGCGTCGCGCGCGTTCGTGAGCAGATTCATGACGACCTGTTGCAGGGCGTTGGCGTCGCCCCACACCGCGGGGAGCGCGGGCGCGAGCGCGCGGCGAACGGTCACGCCGTTCCTGGCCATCGTGTGCTCCACCAGGAGCAACGTGTCCTCCACCACGCGGTTGAGATCCACGGGGCCGTGCTCGCGCGGCGGTTGCCGCGCAAAGGAGAGCAGGCCCTGGGCGATGCGGGCCACCCGCTGCGCGTGGCGGTGCAGCACATCGAGATCCTGCCGCACGTCGTCGGGCAGAGGCCGCGCTTCGGCATCCAGCAGCATCAGCTCGATGCGCGAGGAAATGACGCCGATGGGGTTGTTGATCTCGTGGGCGACGCCGGCGGCGAGCGTGCCGAGACCCGCGAGCTTCTCCGCCTGGCGTGCGGAGCGCTCGAGCGCGAGGCGCTCCGTGATGTCCTCCACGAGGAGCACCGCGCCCGCGGGCCGGCCGTCCTCGCGCAGGAGGCTGCCTTTGACGTTCACGATCGCCCGTCCCCGATGCAACGTGTCGTGCTCGACCGCCTCCAACGTGATGTCCTCGCTCTCGGAGCGCAGCAGTCCACGTACCGCGTCCGCCCAGCTCTCGCGCCCGACGTTCGGAAATGCCTCGAAGAAGTCGCGGCCGATGACATCCGCGGCGGGGAGTCGATAGCGGCGCTCGAGCGCCGCGTTCCACGTGACGATGCGGCCGTCGGCGTCGAGCGCGACCACGCCCTCATGCAGACGTTCGACCACGTTGCGGATGAAGTGCTCACGCGCCCGCGCTTCCCCGCTCAGGCGTGCCACCTCGCGGCGCTCGCTGTCTTCGAGCTGGGACAGGACGCCAAGCCCGATGGCGGCGCCAAGGAGCGCCGCGATGCGGATCACGATGCTCGCCAATTCCGCGCCGCTCACGGTTGGCCACACGACGGCCAGGTAGGCGGCCGCGGTGGCGCCCGCGACACCGATCCCCCACGTGATGCCGTAGTAGTACGACTGCAGGCCCGCGATGACGAGAAGGGCGAGAAACAGCCAGCTCCCCGCGCCGCCGGTGACATGGATGAGCGTCAGCGCGAACGCGACATCGATGACGAGCACCAGCACGTTCCGGCGCAGCGTGTCCCGCGGTCGCAGCCACAGCGCGGTGATGACGGCCGCGCTGTAGAGGACGAACGCGAGCACGGTGAGCTGCGCGGCCTGCCACCCGGCCGCGCTGCGCGGGGTCAGCGCCACCCAGGCGATGCCGAGGGCCGTGGCGAGAATGCGCATCATCGGCAGCGCGAACACACGCGGCCCCCCGAAGCCGCGCGCCAGCCGCTCGAGGACCGCAGGAGTTACAAACATGATGGGATCGTCACCGGCACACGGGAAAGCAAGCGCTGTACCAGGGCGGAGCGCCGCGATGTCGCGCACTTGCGACGGCGGCCGGTGCCGGTGTGGTGACGGCGCCACAGGGCTGTGGCGCGCGTGCCGCGCCACCGTCGCCATCACCGGATGCGGGTCAGGGCTCCGCACGCAGGACGGACAGCGTGATGCGGAAGGTGGCGCCCTCGCCGGCGGGCGAGCGCACCTCGAACGTTCCGTTGTGATCTTCGATGATCCCGGAGCTCACGGACAAGCCGAGTCCGGTTCCCGTCGACTTCGTCGTGAAGAAGGGGTTGAAGATTCTCGACAGAACGTCTGCCGGGATTCCGGGACCGTCGTCGGTGACCTCGACCACCACTGGCGTTCGTGAGCAGGTTCAACAGCACCTGCTCGAGCGCATTGGCGTGCCCGAGCACGGGCGGGAGCGGTTCGAGGAGACGCAGCTCCGTGCGGATGCCGTAGTCCGACACCGGGGCGGTGACGCCACACTGCGTCGCTGGGACCCCAATTACACGGCCCCAGCATGATTCCGACATTTGTTGTCGCCGTCGTGGAAGCCACTGAACGTGCAGGGCAATCACCGATCCGGACTCGTCGGTGAGGATTTGGCCGACGCCGTGCAATTTATCGCGCCGGACATCGCCGGACCGGCCGGCGCGGGGACGAGCTCACGCGCGAATTGCGTTATCTGCTGACGCGTTGTCGCCTCGGCGGCGCCGGCGCGCGGCAGGCCTTCGCGGCGGCTGTCGAGCGGTACGCCACGTTCCACTGGGCGCACATGCGCAAGGAGGAGGACCTCGTCCTGCCGCTGGCGCTCGAGACGCTCACCATCGGCGACTGGACCGCGATCGACGCCGCCTTCAGCGGCAACGACGACCCGGTGCCCGGCCTCGCGCCGCGGCAGGAGTTCGACGCCCTCTTCCGGCTGATCGTCGCGCTGGCACCGCCCCCGGTCGGCGTCGGCCCGACCGCCGCCGAGCGCCGGCGGGGCTGAGCGGCACCCGCTCGGGTCAGTCCGGCGTCATCACGGCCATCCCCCCGGCGACCTGGATGGCGCCCGCCAGGTCGTCGACGCCGAGCACGACATGCCCGCGCGTGGTGACATAGACCGAGTCGATGTTGATGCCCGCCTTCCACATGACGAGGGCGACGTCGCCCAGTATGCCGGGCTCGTCGAGGACCCTCACCACGAGCACCTCGCGCGTGGCGTACGGGATGCCGGCGGCCTCGAGGCTCTCGGTGGCGCGATCCGGCGCGTTGCAGACGAACTGGACACGGCTCGTCCCGTCGCGGCTGCTCCCCGCGATCGCCTCGATGTTCACACCGGCGTCGCCGAGCGCGCCGCCGAGTCGCGCCAGGGTTCCGGGCTCGTCCCTGAGGATGACGCTGAATTCGGTTGGCATAGGCTCTTCCTTCCGAAACGCCGTCAGCCGGCGCGGGTCTGGATGTAGAAGGAGCCGGTCGCCAGGGCGATCAGACGCTGCGCCTCACCGTACACCCGCGCCTCCATGACGGCCACGTGCCGCGAGCGCGACACCACGCACGCCTCGGCCCGGACGTCGCCGGACAGCGCCGGCGCGAGGTAGTTGATCTTCACCTCGAGCGTCGCGCAGCGCTCGCCCGGCTCGAGCAGGGAGGTGAGCGCGCCGCCCATCGCGAAGTCGACGAGCGTGTAGACCACGCCCCCGTGCACGACGCCATGGGGGTTCATGTGCTCCGGACGGATCGTCAGCTCGAACGCCGAACGGCCGTCGCCCATGCTGGCGCGGCGGATCCCGAGGAGCGCGGCGATCGGGCCGACACCCGGGTCTTCTCGAGGCTCTCCCACGGCCGCAGCGTAGAACGGCACCGGGCCCCTGTCCAACGCAGGCGATATGACGTGCGTCATAACGGACCGGCGCTGTTCCGACGAGACTACGCGACAACAGGGAGGCCGGGGATGACGACGCGCGTGCGGCTGGCGATCCCGCTGTCGATGGTCCTTTCCGTCGCGCTCATCTGGACGGGATGCAGGCTCTCGCAGCCTCCCGCGCGCGCCTCGGCGCCGGCCGTGCCGGCGGCCATCACACCCCACGCGTCGACAGCGCAGGTGCCACCGGGGTCCGCGGCGCCGCTGCCGGTCACGCTCACGCCCGCGGTCACGCGCGCCGCTACACCCGAGCTGCTGGCCGCCGGCAAACGCCTCTACGACGTGCAGTGCGCGGCGTGCCACGGCGTGAGCGGCCGCGGCGACGGCGAGGCGGCCTATCTTCTCTATCCGCGGCCGCGCGACTTCACGGCCGCCAGCTATCGCCTCGTGTCGACATGGGAGCGGCTGCCGACGGACGAGGACCTCTATCAGACGATCTCGCGCGGGATGCCGGGCTCGGCGATGCCGTCCTGGGGCCACCTCAGCGAGGAGGAACGCTGGGGCCTCGTGCACTACGTCAAGAGTCTCCCCGCGAAGCGCTGGACGGTGCCACTCGCCGCCGATCCCGAGAGCGAGGGGCAGGTCGGCAAGGGGATCATTCGCGTCCCGCCCGCCCCGCCCTTCACGGCCGAGGCGCGCACGCTGGCGCTCGAGCGCTATGCGGATGCGTGCGCCTCGTGCCACGGCAAGACGGGCAAGGGCGACGGCGGCGAGGACCAGAAGGACGAGCTCGGCTATCCGACGCGTCCGCGCGATCTGACGGTCGGCGTCTTCAAGGGCTCGCCTGATCCCGCGCAGCTTTACCGCCGCATCGTGGCCGGGATTCCGGGCACGCCGATGCCGATGAGCGACTGGGCCTACGGCGATGAGGCCTGGCACCTCGTCAACCTGATCCGGTCGTGGTCGAGCGACAGCCAGCGCGAGCGGGCCGAGATGCGGAAGTTTCGGATCGTCGCACGCCGGGTGGAGCGCCTGCCCGAGCACCCGGACGCCGGAGCGTGGCGGCTGACGCAACCGGTGAACCTGCACCTGATGCCGCTCTGGTGGCGGAGCGACCGGCCCGAGGAGATCACCGTGCGCGCGCTCCACGACGGCAAGCAGGTCGCGCTGCTGCTGACCTGGTCGGACGCGACGGCGGATCACACCGCCATGCGGCCGCAGGACTTCCGCGATGCGGTGGCCGTGCAGTTCTCGCTGACGTCCGAGCCGCCGTTCTTCGCGATGGGCGACCGCGCCCGGTACGTCAACATCTGGATGTGGAAGTCGGAGCGCCAGGCCGACCTCGAGCCGGCGTTCCAGGACCTCGAGAAGGTCTACCCGAACCTCGGCATCGACTCCTACCCCAACTCCGAGATCTCCGCGGTGGAGCAGTCGACGCGGCGCGCGCTCACGCTCGACTCCGACCCCACCTTCGTGACGGGCTGGGGGGCCGGCAACATCGTCTCTGACCCGCTGCGCAAGAGCCCGGCGGAGGACCTCGCCGCCCAGGGGTTCGGCACGCTGCGCGCGCGCCCGCGGGACGACCAGGCCGTGGACGCGCGCGGCGTGTACGCGACGGGGACGTATCGCGTGATGCTGCGCCGCGATCTCGTGGGCCGCGGGCCGCAGGCGGTGACGCTCAGGCCGGGGATGACGGTGCCCGTGGGGTTCGCGGTGTGGAACGGCAGCGCCGGCGACCGCGACGGCAAGAAGTCCGTGACCATCTGGCAGGACCTGGTGCTCGAACCATGAAGACGGGAGAGACGCCAATGAGCGGGATGGAGCGCCGCGAATTCCTCCGCTGGCTCGGTGTGGCCGCCGGCACGGCGGCCGCCACCGAGCTCGGGCTGCCGCTGCGACTGCTGGCGGCGGCGGACCCTGACGAGAACCCGCTGGCCGGATCCGTCGCCCGCGACTGGGAGAAGATCTACCGCGAGCAGTACGGGTACGACCGGACCTTCGACTGGGTGTGCTCGCCGAACGACACCCACGCCTGCCGGGTGCGCGCCTTCGTGCGCAATGGCATTGTCACGCGGCTCGGCAACACCTACGACTACCAGACGTACGCCGACCTCGACGGCAACCACGCGACGGCGAACTGGAACCCGCGGCAGTGCGCCAAGGGCTACACGTTCCACCGCGTGCTCTACGGCCCCTACCGCCTCAAGCACCCGATCGTCCGCAAGGGGTGGAAGGCGTGGGCGGACGCCGGGTTCCCGGAGCTGACCGACGAGCTCCGCTCGAAGTACATGTTCGACAGTCGCGGGCAGGACGAGTTCGTCCAGATCGCCTGGGAGGACGCCTTCAGCTGCATCGCGAAGGCGCTGGTGGCGATCGCCGACCGTTACAGCGGCGAGGCGGGCAAGGCGCGCCTGCTCGCGCAGGGCTACCAGCCGGAGATGGTCGAGGCCATGGGCGGCGCCGGCACCCGGACCATCAAGATGCGCGGGGGCATGGGCCTCCTCGGCGTCATCGGCAAGTACGGGATGTACCGGCTCAACAACTCGCTGGCGCTCCTCGACGCCCTGATCCGGCGCGTCGGCCCGAAGGACGCGAAGGCGGGGCGTAACTGGTCGAACTATACCTGGCACGGCGACCAGGCGCCGGGTCAGCCGTGGGTGCACGGCCTGCAGGCCTCCGACTGCGACTTCAACGATCTCCGCTTCTCGAAGCTGATCATCATGGACGGCAAGAACCTGGTGGAGAACAAGCTCACCGACTCCCACTGGTTCATCGAGACCATGGAGCGCGGCGGGAAGATCGTCGTCATCGCGCCGGAGTACGGCCCGCCGTCCACGAAGGCCGACTACTGGATCCCCATCCGCCCGCAGACCGACGCGGCCCTGTGGCTCGGCGTCACCCGGCTGATGATCGAGAACAGGTGGTACGACGAGGCCTTCGTCAAGGCGTTCACCGACTTCCCGCTCCTGGTGCGGACCGACACGCTGCGCCGGCTGCGCGCCCACGAGGTCTTCCCCGGGTACCGGACGACGCTCGCCGCCGACGGCCCCTCCATGACGATCCAGGGGCTCACGCCCGACCAGCACGCGCAGCTCGGCGATTACGTGATCTGGGACGAGAAGGCGGGGGCGCTGCGCGCCCTCACCCGTGACGACGTCGGCGTCCGCATGACGGGCAAGGGGATCCAGCCGGCGCTGGACGGCACGTGGAAGGTGAAGCTCGCCGACGGCAAGGAGGTCGAGGTCGCCACGCTGTGGACGCTCTACCGGACGCACCTGAAAGACTACGATCTCGACACCGTCACCGAGATCACGCACGCACCCCGGGAGCTGATCCACCAGCTCGCCCAGGACATCGGCACCATCAAGCCGGTGGGTATCCACCAGGGCGAGGGCATCAACCACTGGTTCCACGCCACCGAGATGAACCGCGCGGCGTATCTGCCGCTGATGCTCACCGGGAATATCGGCAAGCCGGGCGCGGGGTGCCACACGTGGTCGGGGAACTACAAGGCGGCGCTCTTCCAGGGCTCGAAGGAGACCGGCCCGGGCTTCAAGGGCTGGGTGGCCGAGGATCCGTTCCATCCGAACCTCGACCCCGCCGCCCACGGGCGCGACGTCGAGGCGCATGCCTATACGAAGGACGAGGAGCCGGCGTACTGGAACCACGGCGACCTCGCGCTGATCGTCAACACGCCGAAGTTCGGTCGCCGGAACTTCACCGGCGAGACCCACATGCCGACGCCGAGCAAGGCGATCCTCTTCACCAACGTCAACCTCATCAACAACGCCAAGTGGGCGTACGGCGTCATCAAGAACGTCAACCCCAAGGTCGAGATGATCTGCGCGATCGACATCCAGATGACCGCCTCCATCGAGTACGCCGATATCGCGCTGCCCGCCAACAGCTGGCTCGAGTTCGAGGGGCTGGAGATCACCGCCAGCTGCTCGAACCCGTTTCTCCAGATCTGGAAGGGCGGCATCCCGCCGGTGTTCGACAGCCGCGACGACCTCATGATCCTGGCCGGCATCGCCAAGGCGCTCGCGGAGGTCACCGGCGACCGGCGGTTTACCGACTACTTCAAGTTCGCGCTGGAGGGCAAGCGCGAGGTCTACATCCAGCGTCTGCTCGACACGTCCACGACCACGGCCGGCTACAAGCTCGACGACATCATGGCCGGCAAGTACGGGCCGCCCGGCGGCGCCCTCATGCTCTTCCGCACGTATCCGCGCATCCCGTTCTGGGAGCAGGTGCACGACAGCGAGCCCTTCCACACCGACACCGGACGGCTGCACGCCTACGCGGACGTCCCGGAGGCGATCGAGTACGGGGAGAACTTCATCGTGCACCGCGAGGGGCCCGAGGCCACGCCCTACCTGCCGAACGTCATCGTGTCGTCCAACCCGCTCGTCCGTCCCGAGGACTACGGCATCCCGCTCGGCGCCGAACACTGGGACGAGCGGACGATCCGCAACGTGAAGCTGCCGTGGGGCAAGGTGAAGGAGACGAAGAACTTCCTCTGGGAGAAAGGCTTCCGCTTCTACTGCTTGACGCCCAAGACGCGCCACCGCGTCCACTCGAGCTGGTCCAACGTGGACTGGCACATGCTCTACGACTCGAATTTCGGCGACCCCTATCGTCTCGACCGGCGGGCGCCCTCGGTCGGCGAGCATCAGCTGCACATGAACCCACAGGCTGCGCGCGACCTGGGCATCAACGACGGCGATTATGTATACGTGGACGCCAACCCCGCCGACCGCCCGTATCTGGGCGCCAAGCCCAGCGATCCGTTCTACCGCGTCTCGCGCTGCATGCTGCGCGTCAAGTACAACCACGCGTACCCGTACAGCTGCGTGATGATGAAGCACGCGCCGTTCATCGCCACCGAGAAGAGCGTCAAGGCGCACGAGACCCGCCCCGACGGTCGCGCGCTGTCCGAGAACACCGGGTACCAGGCCAACCTCCGCTACGGCTCGCAGCAGTCGGTCACCCGCAACTGGCACATGCCGATGCACCAGACGGACACCCTGTTCCACAAGGCCAAGGTCTCCATGAGCTTCATCTTCGGCGGCGAGGCGGACAACCACGCCGTCAACACCGTGCCGAAGGAGACGCTTGTCAAGATCACCAAGGCCGAGGACGGCGGCCTCGGGGGCAAGGGCGTGTGGGCGCCGGCGACGACGGGGTTCACGCCCGACAACGAGAACGACTTCATGAAGCGCTATCTCACCGGCGATCTCTACAGGAGGACGTGACGATGCCGTTCGCCGACCCGGACCCCACCGATCCGACCGTTCTCGTCGGCGTCACGCTGCCCGCGGAGGCCGACGCCACGCGCGACATGGCGTGGGTCTTCGCCGAGGAGTTCGCGCGGATGGGCTTCGAGGCGCCGCGGATCCTGCGCCTGTTCCGGTCGCCCTTCTACGCCGGCGCCCACGAGGCGCTCCGCATGCTCGGCGAGCCCGAGGTCGTCGCCATCGTCGAGCAGTGCGTCAGCGTCTTCGGCCGTCACCCGCGGCAGGGAGAGTAGCGTATGGCACGCGTCCACAACTGGCACCTCGGTCGCGAGATGGCCTTTCCCTACGAGGCGGCGTATCCCGAGCGGCAGTTCGCGTTCGTGTTCAACATCAACCGCTGCATCGCCTGTCAGAGCTGCACGATGGCCTGCAAGTCCACCTGGACCTTCTCCAAGGGTCAGGAGCACATGTGGTGGGCGAACGTCGAGACGAAGCCGTACGGCGGCTACCCGATGTT
>CAYQQT010000002.1:0-12902 GCA_964419375.1 uncultured bacterium | reverse complement strand
GGCGAGGCGCTGCCGGAGCACAAGACGTGGTTCTTCTACCTGGCGCGGATCTGCAACCACTGCCAGTATCCCGCCTGCCTCGCCGCGTGCCCGCGCAAGGCGATCTACAAGCGGCCCGAGGACGGCATCGTGCTCATCGACCAGGCCGAGTGCCGGGGCTACCGCAAGTGCGTGGAGGCGTGCCCCTACAAGAAGTCGATGTACCGCGGCAACACGCGCGTGTCGGAGAAGTGCATCGCGTGCTATCCGCGCATCGAGGGCAAGGATCCTGAGAGCGGCGGCGTCCCGCTCGAGACGCGCTGCATGGCCGCCTGCATCGGCCAGGTCCGGATGCAGGGCCTCGTGAAGCTGAACCGCGACGGCACGTGGGCCGAGGATCGCCAGCACCCGCTCTATTACCTGGTCCACGTCGCGAAGGTGGCGCTGCCGCTCTACCCGCAGTTCGGCACCGAGCCCAACGGCTATTACATCCCGCCGCGGTGGGTGCCGCGCCCGTATCTCCGCCAGATGTTCGGCCCCGGCGTGGACCAGGCGATCGAGCGCTACGAGAATCCCGATCGCGAGCTGCTCGCCGTGCTGCAGCTCTTCCGCCGCTCGAACAAGATGATCTTTGGCTACAAGGTCGTCGAGGGGCCGAAGACGTACGAGGGCACGCTCCGCGGACGGAAGATCACGCTCTACAACGACACGGTCATCGGCTACGGCAAGGACGGCAAGGAGCTGTTCCGCACGACGGTCGACGAGCCCATTTACGTCCGGTCCAGCAAGCATGCCAACTCCATCTGAACTGAACGTCAGGGGGAGCGAGCCGCCGCTCCCCCCGACGCCCCCCACCGGGTTCGGGGCGGACGATCTCGCCCTGGCCCGGAGCGCGATGTGGGAGGCCCTCGCCCTGGGATTCCGGCCGCCCACGGGCGAGACGGTCGCACGACTGGCCTCGCGCGAAGGGGCTCGGGCTCTGGCCGATGTTGCCGCCGGCCTCAATGAGGTCGGCGGTGGTGACTGCCTCGCGCCGCTGGCGCTGGCGCTGGCCGTCGAGCCGCCGCCGTCGGTGGAGGCGCTGGCCCTCGCCCACGGGCGACTCTTCGGTCACACGGCGCGTGGCGAGGCGCTGCCCTACGAGACGGAATACGGCGAGGACTCGCTGTGGGCGCCGCAGCGCGAGATGAGCGACCTCGGCGGCTTCTTCCGCGCCTTCGGTCTCCGGCTCGACACCGGAGCGCGCGAGCGACCCGACCACATCGCCTGCGAGTGCGAGTTCCTGCTCGTGCTCGCGCGCAAGGAGGCGCGCGCGCTGGCGCTCGGCGACGAGCCGATGCGCGAGGCCACCGCGCGCGCCGCGCGGCTTTTCCTGCGCGATCATCTGGGCCGCTGGGCGCCCGCGTTCGGGACCAGGCTCGTCCGGCTCGATGCCGATGGTTTCTACGGCGCGCTCGGTCGATTGCTGGCCGGCTTCGTGGCCGGCGAGTGTGCGCGCGCCGGCGTCCCCGCCGGACCCGCGTTCCTGCGACTGCGCTCGGCAGAGCCGGACCCCACGCCGGCGGCATGCGGGCCGGTCGTCGCCGGGCCGGACGGGTGAGCGCGGGGCGGCTCGACCCGGAGTTCGACCCGCGGCTCGTCGAAGCCGCAGTGCTCGAGGCGATACGTGGGCACGCCCGCGAGCGCGAGTTCCACGCCCAGCGCGACGCCGTCTACGAGATCGCCGAACCCGAGCCGCGCGAGGCGGCGTTCGAGGCGCTGCACGGCCGGTGGTTCGAGCGGCTCGCACTCGACCGGCCCTTTCACGAGGCGCTGGCCGAGCAGCCGGCCCTCGCGCAGCGCGGCGTCCGGTGGCTGGTGACCGGCGCTCGGGGGCTGGGCGACGAGGCGGCCGATCTCCTGGGCGGTCCGGACATCCGTCCGACGCTGCTCGTCCGGGTGCTGCCCGACACCGTCGCGGCCCCCGAGCGCCTCTGGCGCCTGCTGCGCCGTGAGTTGCTCCACGTCGCCGACATGCTCGATCCGGGCTTTGGCTACGACGCGGCTCTCCCTCGCGACGCAGCGGGCGGCGCCCGGGAGCGGGTGGTCCGCGACAACTACCGCGTCCTCTGGAATACCTACGTGGACGGCCGGCTCGTGCGGCGGGGCGTGCTGCCGGCGACGGTCCGTGGCGAGCGGCGTCGTGAGTTCGGTCGCGCCTTTCCGCACCTGGGCGACCGGATGGAGGCGGCGTTCGAGGCGTTCTTCGACGGGCAACAGCTGACCCATCCCGGGCTTCTCGCGTTCGCCGCCGGCGGTCCGGACGGCGCGCCGCTGCCGCGCTGTCGGCTCTGTGAGATGCCGGCCCGCGATTTCGAGCCCGCGCCGGCCGCCCTGCCCGACTGTATACTGGCGGCGATCGAGCGCGACTTTCCCGCGTGGCAGCCGGCCGACGGATTGTGCACCCGCTGCGCCGAGCTCTACGCGTCGCACGTCGCGATGCAACTCTGCCGGGAGGCCCCATGACGTATACCGGCGTCGTCCGCTAACTAAGGAAGATCCCGGCGCTGGGAGCCGTGCGGGGGACGGGCGCGCTACGGCCGGGGCGTGCCGCGCCCAGGCAGTTGCGCCACGGCCACGGACGTCTGGTTCGCGATGACCGAGAGGATCCGCCGCTCGGTCGCCGAGACGCTCCGGACAGACCGCCAGTAGACGCCCATCATCCCGACGCGGCGTTCGCCCACCACCATCGGAACGCCGGCTCCCGACACCACGCCGTGCTCGGCAAAGACGGGCGCCTCGAACGTGTCGATCGTGCCGGCCGGGACGACCGCGCGCACCATCGCACGTACGTTCCACCCGACTCCACCGAAGAGACGAAGCGTGACTGCGTCGGGCTCCGGCAGGAACACTCCGCACAGATCCGCGCCGAGGGCCTCGACGGCGACCTTCGCGGCGTGGCCGACAGTCTCCTCGAGATCGCGCGCCACGAGGAACCCCTGCGCGAGCTCCAGGGAGAGCGCCTGCTCGGCGGCCCGCTGGCGCTGCTGCTCATAGAGGCGCGCGTTGTCGAGCGCGAGCGCCACCTGGTCCGCGAGCGTCTCTGCCCGCACGAGGTCAGCGTCCGAGAAGCGCCGGCCCGGACGGTCGGCCAGGAGCAGGACCCCGACGATACGCCCCCGCGCCGTGAGCGGCACCGCCAGCACGGCCCGGCTGCCGGTGGTCTCGCAGGCGCGACGGATGTCTTCGTGGAGCGAGAGGCCGGGCTCCGCCAGGACGTCGGGAGACCACACCGGCTTGCCCTCCTGCACCGCGCGGCCCGCCAGCCCGGTACCCGCCGGCTGGACGTGGCCCGGGGGGAAATACCGCAGCGATCGACCCGCGTAGCCGACCGAGACGAGCGAGCCATCCTCCGCGTCGACGAGCCGGATACCGCACGCCCCGACGTCGAAGAGCGACAGGGCGCTCTCGGCGACGCGGTCCGCGACGGTCGCCACGTCGAGCGACTCGGTGAGCGTCCTCGCGACGCGCGCGAGCTGCTCGGCCTCCCGCCAGCGGTGCATCGCCTCGCCGTAGAGCCGCGCGTTCTCGAGCGCGAGCGCCGCCTGGTCGGCGAAGGCCTGCACGAGGCGCACGTCCTCGGGGCTGAAGGCGCGGCCGGCGGCGTCAGCGAGGCTGAGCGAGCCGATGATGTGCTCCTTCGCGACGAGCGGCACGGCAAGGACGGCGCGGTAGGGGGCCGGCTCGATCCGCGCGCGGACCTCGGCGGGCAGTCGGACGCGCGGGTCCGTCAGGAGGTCCACGGTGAACACGGGTCCGCGCTCGCGGACGGCGAGGCCGACCATGCCCGCCCCCCGCGGCATGACGATGCCGGGTCGAAACGCGGGCCCGGCGTCGCCCGAGCCCGCGAGCCCGATCAGGTCCCCGGATTCTGGCTCCAAGCGATAGAGGGCCGCGGACTGCGTCCCGAAGAGCTCGCGCACGCTGTCGGTGATCCGCTGGCCGACGACGCCCGGATCGAGCGTCTCGGAGAGCAGGCGGCCCACCCCGGCGAGGGCGGTGGCCGCCCGGCGTCGCGCCTCGCTCTCGGCGAAAACGCGAGCGTTGCGGATCGCCACCGCCGCGTTCGCGACGAAGGAGGCGAGCAGGCGCTCCTGGTCCGGCCCGACGCGGAACGGTTGGCGCCCGCAGAGCCACAGTGCGCCGACCAGCGCCTCGTCGTGGACGATCGGCAGGCCGAGGAAGCTCGTGAGCCCATGCGTGCGCCACCACTCGGGATGGGCGATCCGATCGTCGCGGAAGATATCGGGGATATTGACCATCTGCCGCTGGGCGCCTGCCCAGCCGGCGGCGTAGCGCTTGAGCTCGAAGGTCGTGAGGTCAAGCCGCTCGATCGACCCGTCGTGGACGTGGGCGCGCACATTCAGGGTCCCGGCGCCATCGTCGGCCACGCAGACGGCGGTGAGCGCCGCGCCCGTGAGCCGGGCGCCCGCCTCCGCGATGGCGTGGAGCGCCTCGTCGAGGCCCAGCGCCGCCGAGACCGCGCTGTTGAGCTGGCTCAGCGTGTGTAGCTGGTCGGCGAGGCTGCGGGCCTCGCGGTAGAGGCGAGCATTCTCGAGCGCGACCGCCGCTTGATCGGCGAAGCTCTCGATCAGCGCCAGCTCGTCGTCTGAGAACGTCCCCCCGAGGTCCCGGGCCAGACTGAGGGCGCCGATCAACCTGCCGCGCGCCCGGAGCGGCACGCCGACCGACGAGCGGCGGTTCTCGGCCGCCGCGATCTCCCTGAGCCACGCCGGCAGGTCCAGCGCGAGGATGTCGGGCACCCGGACCGTGTGTCCCTCGAGAACCGCGCGCCCGGCGGCGCCCTGGCCCCGCTCGAGCGTCCGGCCCACCCAGCGCTCAGGGTCTCCACCGGCGAGCGCCACGCAAACCAGCGTCCCGGAGTCGGCCTCGAGGCGGAAGATGCCGGCGCCGCGCACCCCGAACAGCTCCAGCACGGTCGAGACGATCCGTTGCAGCACCTCCTCCAGCTCGAGGGTGCCGATGATCTCGCGGCCCACCCGCGCTTGGGCCGCCGCCGCATTCTCCGCGCGCTTGCGCTCGGTGATCTCGCGCACGATCTGGAGCGCCCGCGGCCCCGACGACCCGACAGAAGCGAGCGGGACGAAGCGAGCCTCGTAGAACCGCGCCTCGCCGCCCTCGCCGATCGAGTACTCGATGGTGACGAGCTGCCGCGACCCGAGCGCCCTCGCGAGGCCGGCGCTGAGCTGGCGCGCCACCGGGGCGGGAAACGCAGCGTCGAGGCTCTGGCGAGTCGGCGGCTCCCCCTCCCCGGCCCTGACCGGGACCTGCGCCGCCTTCCACGCCAGGATGGTCCCGTCGGCAGCGAGGAGTAGGTAGAGGTCGGGGAATGCCCGGAAGACGGCGTCCAACTCGGCCTCGAGATGGGCGAGCCGTTCGGTCAGCCCGCGGAACCCCTCCAGATCAATGATTCCGGGGAGCGCCGGGTGTTCGGCGTGGCCTCCCCCGGCCGCGTCGCCGAAGAGAAGCCAGGCGCGCGTGGTCTGGAGGTCCCTCGCGAGCTTTTCGAGATTCCGGCTGCTCGGCACTCGGCCCTTGAGCCACCCGTAGATGTATTGCGGTAGGTAGCCCCTGTCGTGGCAGAAGCGCCTGACGTCCGGCTTCCCGTTCCGCCAGTAGCCAAGTATTTCCAGGCGCTCGGCTATTCTGATGCCCGGGCCATGAGCCTCCCTGAAATTAGAACGTTTCATTTGACATGCCGAATATTACTAACATAAGTTACCAATGCAACACGCATATCTTCATAGGTAAAAGAGCGGCAGACCTTCAATTTTCCCCATACGGCAGTCGCAGAGGGGAAGGCGGGTAACTCCAGTGAGCGAAGCGACCATCAGAGGCCGGATTCTCGCTGTCGAGGATAGCCCAACGCAAGCCGAGCAGTTACGGCATGTCCTCGAGGGGGGCGGTTACGAGGTTATCGTTGCCGCCAACGGCTCCCAGGCTCTTTCCGAAGCGCTCCGGCATCCCCCGATCGCCGTCGTCAGCGACATCGTCATGCCCGAGATGGACGGCTACACCCTGTGCCGGCGCCTCAAGGCGGCCGCGGAGCTGAAAGACGTCCCGGTGATCCTGGTGACGGAGCTGTCCGGACCCCACGACATCCTCAGGGCCCTCGACTGCGGCGCCGACAGCGTCATCCGCAAGCCCTACGACGAGCGCTATCTGCTCTCGCGCCTCAGCTACGTCCTGGTGAACCGCGAGCTCCGCAAGAGCGAGAGGACGCAGATGGGGATCGAGGTTGAGGTCGCCGGCCAGCGGCATTTCATCAGCGCCGAACGCCACCAGATCCTGGACCTGCTGATCTCAACCTACGAAGAAGCCGTCCATCTCAACGAAGAGCTATCGGCGCGGCAGCGGGAGATCGAGCGGTCGTCCCAGATCCTCCAGGGGCTTTACGGCATCGCCGAGGCGCTCAACCGTGCCACGACCGAGCGGCAGGTCGGCGAGGTCGCGCTCGAGCAAGCCCTGGGTTTGCCCGGCGTGCGGGCCGGCTGGATCTCGCTGCGCGAGGGCGCGAACGGGTTCCGCTTGCTCGCCGCGTGCGGTCTGCCTCCGGCGCTTGCAGTGTCCGGCGCGTTCGAGGGCGACTGCACGTGCCGACGCCGACTCCGCTCGGGCCAGCTCGATTCGGTGACGAACATCCTCGAGTGCGAGCGGCTCCAGCAGGCGAAAGGGGACACGCAGGGCCTGCGCTACCACGCCAGCATTCC
This sequence comes from uncultured bacterium, assembly GCA_964419375.1. GTDB lineage: Bacteria > Methylomirabilota > Methylomirabilia > Rokubacteriales > CSP1-6 > JBBDXO01. Next base: position 6,153 of record CAYQQT010000002.1, on the reverse strand, counting down.
CCTGTGGGTCGGCGACCAGACCGTGGGCGTCATGAACCTCGCGGGCCCGGGCCCGGGCCTCTTCAGCGACGAGGATCTGAAGACCATCTACGGCGTGGGAAACCTGGTCGCCATCGCGCTGGAGCGGGCGCAACTGCTCGAACACCTCGAGGCCGAAGTGGGGCGGCGGACCGCCGCGCTCGCGGCGGAGACGACCGAGCGCGAGCGGGCGGAGGAGACGCGGGCGCGGTTGACCGCCATCCTCGAGGCGACGCCCGACTTCGTGGCCATCGGGCACGCCGACGGCCGGGTGATCTACTACAACGGGGCCGCTCGGCGCATGCTCGGGATCGGAGAGGACGAGGACATCGCGGGCGTCCGGATCTCCGACACCCACCCCGAATGGGCGGGCAGGCTCGTGCTCGGAGAAGGGATTCCGGCCGCGATCCGCGACGGGATCTGGAGCGGCGAGACCGCGCTGCGCGCCCGCGACGGCCGGGAGATCCCGGTCTCGCAGGTGATCATCGCCCACAAGGCGCCGGATGGACGGGTCGAATTCCTCTCGACCATCGCGCGCGACATCAGCGAGAGCAAGCGGGTCCAGGAGGCCCTGCGGCAGAGCGAGAAGCTCGCGGCGATGAGCGAGCTGCTCGCGGGCGTCGCGCACGAGCTGAACAACCCGCTCACCGTGGTCGTGGGTCAGACGGTCCTCCTCAGCCACGCGCTCGCGGGTGCGCCCCTCGCGGCACGCGCCGAGAAGATCAGCCGGGCGGCAGAGCGCTGCACGCGAATCGTCCGCAACTTCCTCGCCCTGGCGCGCGAGTACCCGCCCGAACACCAGGAGGTGCCACTCGATCGGATCGTTCGGGAGGCCGTGGAGCTACTCGCCTATCAGCTCCGGGTGGACAACGTCGAGGTCGTACTGAACCTGGCTGGCGATCTCCCGGCCCTCTGGGCCGATCCCCACCAGCTTCACCAAGTCGTGGTCAATCTTGTCACCAACGCTCACCATGCCATGCGCGAGGTGGCCACGCCGCGCACGCTCACGTTCGTCACGCGCGCCGATCCGGCGCGGCGTCGGGTACTCCTCGAAGTGAACGACACGGGACCCGGCATTCGGTCCGAGATCCAGGGGCGGATTTTTGATGCGTTCTTCACCACGAAGCCTCCGGGCCAGGGAACCGGGCTCGGGCTCTCGCTGTGCCAGGGGATCGTCGAGAACCACGGCGGGTCGATCCGCGTGGAGAGCCGGCCGGGTCACGGCGCGACCTTTCTCGTCGAGCTTCCCGTGCGCGTCCGCCCCGCGGGCGCCCGGCAAGCACCGCCGGCCGAGGCTCTTCCGCCGATGCCGGGAAAGGTGATCCTGGTCGTGGACGACGAACCCGAGGTGGCCGACGTCCTGGCCGAAATGCTCGCCGCCGACGGGCACCGCGTCACGACGGCAGCCAACGGTGCTCTCGCGCTGGACGCCCTTCGCCGGGGAGCGTACGACGTCATCCTGAGCGACGTGCGGATGCCGGTGCTCGATGGGCCCGGGCTCTACCGGGAGCTGGAGCGGCAGTACCCGCAGCTCGTCCGCCGCTTCGTCTTCATCACCGGGGACACGCTTGGCCCGGAGACGCGCGATCTCCTGGACCGGACCGGGGCTCCGAACCTCACCAAGCCCTTCAACGCCGAGGATGTCCGCCGCGCGGTCGCGCGCATCGTGAGAGCCGAGTAGGAGGCGTGGGCGGCTTCCGCTGGACGATCAAGCGCAAGCTCCTGGCCCTTGGAGCCGGAACGTTCCTCCCGCTCTTGCCTCTGCTGGCGTTCTGGATTCGGTTGGAGATCAAACAGCACGTGGAGGAAGCCGAATCGGCGCTGGCGCTGGCGAGCGCCCAGGCAGCCGCCCAGGTCGAGACGCCGGTGTCAGCCGGGAGATCGAGCACCTGAAGCGTCTGGTGCGCAGCGCGGCCGTCCAGCACCGCGACATCGCGCGGATGGAGGAGTTGTTCCGCGAGGCCGTCGCCGAGCACAACCAGGTCGAGAACGTCTTCGCCGTGGGCGTGGACGGCCGGACTTTCGCCTCAGCCGTCGCCCAGCCTCGTGGGGTGCCTGCCACGGCTGCCGATCGTGCCTGGTTCCGGCAGGTGACGGCCACCGGCCGCCCCGCGGTCGGAGCCTTGCAAACCGGTGGGATCGGCGGCCAGCCCGTGGCGGTCGTGGCCGTCCCAATGCGGGCCACCTGCTCGCGCATCACCCGCCGAGCCTCCAGGCGCGGATCGGGACACGCCTGCCGGCCCCGTCCGCCCTACCGTCGGGTCCCGGCACGATCGCAAGACCTCGCTGGTTCGAGGGAGGGGAGCGGCTCGTGGCCGTCACGCCGGTCGCTGGGACCGGGTGGAGGGTGTTGGCCGCCTCCGGGCTCATCGGGCTCTTCATCGCCCGGCGGATCTGGAGGCCGCTCGAGGCCTTGACGGCGGCGGTCGCGCAGTTCCCCGAAGGAGCCCGGATTTCCGTCGATGTGCGCTCGACCGACGAAGCGGGGCAGCTCGCCCAGACCTTCAACGCGATGGCCGTCCAGGTCCAGGAGTCGCGTTCGCGGTTCGAGCGCCAGATCTCGGAGCTGACGGCCCTGACCGAGGCGGGGAGTCTCCTCACCGGCACTCTCGAACGCGCCGAGGTGCTCCAGCGGCTGACCGAACTCCTCAGGGCGCAGCTCGGTGTCGATATCGTGAGGGTCTGGCTCTTGGAGCCCTCGTCCGGCGACTTCCTCCTCCACGCTCACGCGGGCGTCGCGTCGGGGCGACACGATTTCCGGGTACGCCTGGAACCGGGTGAAGGGCTGATCGGCTTACTGCTCGGTCAGCGATACCGGCGCCGGCATGTCGGAGGAGGTCCGGCGGCAGGCCCTGGAGCCGTTCTTCACGATCAAAGGGCCCAAGAGCCGGGGGCTCGGGCTCAGCATGAGCCATGGGATCGTCCAGCGTCATGGAGGGACGCTCGACATCGAGAGCCAGCCGGGCCGCGGGACCACCGTGACGGTCAGCCTGCCGATCTCGCCGGCGGCACCGGCGGCCGCGCCGCGGGAACTCACTCAGCCACCGAGCGTCGCGCCCCGTCGGATTCTGGTCATCGATGACGACGCGGACGTGAGGGAGACGACGGCCGACCTGCTCGCCACGCAGGGGCATCGTGTCAGCCAGGCGGCCAGCGGCGCCGAGGGAGTGTCCATGTTCCGGGAGCAGCGGCACGATGTCGTCGTCACCGATCTCGGCATGCCGGGAATGACCGGCTGGGAGGTGGCGGAGGCGATCAAGGCCCTGGACCCAACGACGCGCATCGTTCTGCTCACCGGCTGGGCCGACGAGATCGGCCAGGCGGCGCGCCAGCGTGGATGCGTGGATCAGATCGCGGGCAAGCCCCTCGACCTCGCCTCGCTGGCGCCGCTCATCGCCACGGCCCCCGTGCGGGAGCCCGGATGAGCCGCCGCTGGTGGGGAAGATCACCGAAGGACTTTCTGCCGGCCCGCGATTTCGAGCCCGCGCCGGCCGCCCTGCCCGACTGTATACTGGCGGCGATCGAGCGCGACTTTCCCGCGTGGCAGCCGGCCGACGGATTGTGCACCCGCTGCGCCGAGCTCTACGCGTCGCACGTCGCGATGCAACTCTGCCGGGAGGCCCCATGACGTATACCGACGTGCTCTACGACAAGAAGGACGGCGTCGCCTGGATCACCATCAACCGGCCGGAGGTGCGCAACGCCTTCCGCACGCGCACGGTGCACGAGCTGACGGACGCGTTCGAGGACGCGCGCCACGATCCCGCCGTCGGCGTCGTGGTGCTCACGGGCGCCGGCGACAAGGCGTTCTGCTCGGGCGGCGACCAGAAGGAGCGCGGCGCCGGCGGGTACTCGCAGGACGGCCAGCGGCCGATGAACGTGGACCGGCTGCACTCCGCCATCCGCCACTGCCCCAAGCCCGTGATCGCGATGGTGAACGGCTTCGCCATCGGCGGCGGTCACGTGCTGCACCTGCTGTGCGACCTCTCCATCGCCGCGGACACCGCGGTCTTCGGGCAGACGGGCCCGCGGGTGGGTAGCGTGGACGCCGGGCACGGCACCGGGTACCTGGCGCGTGTCGTCGGCGAGAAGAAGGCGCGCGAGATCTGGTACCTGTGCCGCCAGTACTCCGCGCAGGACGCGCTCGGCATGGGGCTCGTCAACAAGGTGGTGCCGGCCAGGGACCTGCGCGCCGAGGTCGAGCAGTGGTGCCGCGAGCTGCTCGACAAGAGCCCGACGGCCCTGGCGCTGGCCAAGCAGTCGTTCAACATCGACTCCGAGTCGCGGGCCGGCGTGGCCGAGTTCGCGACCACCGCGCTCAACCTCTACTACAAGACTGACGAGGCGCTGGAGGGCCGGAACGCGTTCGTCGAGAAGCGGCCCGTCGACTTCAAGAAATTCCGCGCGTAGGCATGGTCGCGTTCGACACCGATCTCACCGCCGCCCGCGCCGGCGACTGGATCGCCCGCGGACTCTGGCGCGACGAGACGGTGGAGCGGTATCTCGACCGGTGGGCGACCCACCGCCCGGAGCGCACGGCCATGGTGGACGGCGCCGGCCGGTGCACGTGGGCCGAGCTGGCGCGGACGGTCGAGCGCGTCGCCCACGGCCTGGCCGCGCACGGCGTCGCGCCCGGGCGCGTGATCGCCTGCCAGCTGCCGAACTGGAGCGAGTTCGTCGTCGTCCTGCTCGCGGCCACCCGGCTCGGAGCGGTCGTGAACCCGATCCCGCCGATCTACCGCGCCAGCGAGCTGCGCTTCATGCTGAAGCGGCTCGAGGCCGTCGCCGTCGTGATCCCGGGCGTGTTCCGCGGCTTCGATCACGCCGCCATGCTGGCGGCGCTCCGGCCCGAGGTACCGAGCGTGGAGCACGTCTTCGTCGCGCGCGGCACGCCGGGCCCCGGCATGCAGCCCTTCGGCGCCCTGACGGACACGGCGTGGGAGGCGCGCGCGGGACGCCGCGGCCTGCCAGGCACGGACCCGAACGCGGTCCACGAGGTGATCTTCACCTCGGGCACCACGGGGGAGCCCAAGGGCGTGATGCACACGCCCAACACGGTGCTGGCCAACGTCTTCCCGGTGATCGAACGCCTCGATCTCTCCGAGCGCGACGTGGTGCTGATGGCCTCCACCTTCGCCCACCAGACCGGCTACCTCTACGGCTTCTGCGCGACGCTCGTGCTCGGCGCCACCGGCGTCTGGCTCGACGTCTGGAACGCGGAGGCGGCGGCGCGGCTCGTGGAGCGCGAGCGCGTGACGTTCACCATGGGGGCCACGCCGTTCCTGCGAGACCTCACCTACGTCCCCGGGCGTCACGACTTCTCGTCGCTGCGCGTCTTCATCTCGGCGGGCGCGCCCATTCCGCGGCCGCTCGTGGCCGACGCCCGCGCGCGCCTGGGCTGCACGATCTCTCCGGGTTGGGGCATGACCGAGAACGGCCTCGTCACGTGCGTCGGCCCGCGGGACCCGGACGAGAAGGTCCTCGCCACCGACGGCTCGCCGGCGCGCGGCATGGAGCTGTCGATCGTGGACGCCGATGGCCGGCCGGCGCCGCCGGACGCCGAGGGGGACCTGCTCGTGCGCGGGGCCTCGCAGTTCGTCGGCTATTACAAGCGGCCCGACTTCACGCGTGACTCCCACACCGCCGACGGCTGGTTCCGCACCGGCGACCGGGGCCGGATCGACGCCGACGGCTATCTCTCGATCACCGGGCGCACGAAGGACCTGATCATCCGCGGCGGCGAGAACATCCCGGTGGTCGAGGTGGAGAGCGTGCTCTTCGCCCATCCCAAGGTGGCCGGCGTGGCCGTGGTCGGCATGCCCGACCCGCGGCTGGGCGAGCGGGCCTGCGCGTTCGTCGTGCCGAAGGGCGGCGAGGCGCCCACGCTCGCCGAGCTGGTGGCGTGGCTCGACGCCCACCAGCTGGCGCGGCAGAAATTTCCCGAGCGGCTCGAGCTCGTCGACGAGTTTCCAATGACACCGAGCGGCAAGATCCAGAAGTATCGGCTTCGCGAAGTGGTCGCTGATCGGCTGGCTCGCGAAGCCGGAGATGCGCGCTGACGTGGACGGCCGCTGCACGCTCGCCGGGCGCGTCGCCCTCGTGACGGGCGCGGGCCGCGGCCTCGGCGTCGCGATC
>CAYQQT010000001.1:15363-23804 GCA_964419375.1 uncultured bacterium | reverse complement strand
AGCGCGCCGCGCGCGCGGCCGCTTCCACGGAGCCTTCGCCCACCGCCACCGCCGCCACCTCCACGGGCACGCCGAGGCGCGCACCCAGCCGGCGCACGAAGTCGCCATCGCGCGCGGATTCGGCTCGCAGGCCATGATCGACGTGGAGGACGCGCACGCTCACGCCGAGGGAGGGGGCGAGGATGACGAGGACGTGCAGGAGAGCGACGGAGTCGGCGCCGCCGGACACGCCGACGAGCACCGTATCGCCGGCGGCCACCATCGCGTGGCGACGGATCGCGCGCGCGGCGCTATCGAGCAGGCTAGCAGGCTGCTGAAACGCGCGCAGGGCGCTCAAAACGGTGCAGATGCTAGGCGCCGACGAAGAGAGGAGTGAGGCGTAGGCCGCCTACGCCGCAGCGACGAACGAGGAGGCAACGACGCAGATGCGCCGTTTTCAGCGCCCTGCTACCCGCCCTGAAGACCGACCCAGACCTCGCCATCCTCAAAGTGCTCCTTCTTCCACACGGGCACCGTGCGCTTGAGGGTGTCGATGGCGTAGCGGCAGGCGTCGAAGGCGTCGCCACGGTGGGCGGCCGACACGGCGATGAGGACGGAGGGCTCGCCGATCTCCAGGCGTCCCGTGCGGTGCAGGATCGCCACTCTCCGCACGCCGGCCCACCGCGCGCGCACCGCCTCGCCGATCTCGCGCATCTTGACCTCGGCCATCGGCGCATGCGCCTCGTACTCGAGGAACTTGACGGGCCGGCCGTCGGTCTGGTTGCGCACGACGCCGGAGAAGATCACGAGGCCACCCGCGCCCGGCTCGTCCACGATGGCGGCGATGGCGTCCGGCGACAGCGGTGTCTCCACCACGCGATAGACGTCGGCAGGGGCGCCCCCGCTCACGGGTGGGAACAGGCAGAGCTCGTCGCCGGCAGCGAGGGGATGCTCGGGCTCCACGTAGTCGTGACCGACCGCGAACAACGTATAAGGGCGGTACCCGGTCAGCTGCGGGTGGCGATCGACGACCGCCGCCCACGCCGCCTCCACCGTACCGCCCTCGGGAAGATCGACGTCCAAGCGCTCCTGCCCGGTCGCTTCACGATACCGGGCGAAGAGCCGCACCCGGACGCGCACAGCCTAGAAGCGGTGGGACTGGCCGCAGCCGCAGCTGGACTTCACGTTCGGGTTCTTGATCGCGAAGCCCGCGCCCATCATCTCGTTCTCGACGAAATCGATCTCGCTGCCGCTGAGATACGGCGCGCTGTTCTTGTCGATGTACACCTTGATGCCGTGCGCCTCGACGACGTTGTCGTCATCCGCCGGCTGTTCTTCCCACCCGAGCTCGTACGACATGCCGGAGCATCCGCCACCCACCACCCGGATGCGCAGGCCCCAGTCGGGCTTGCCTTCCTCGAGGCGGAGATCGGACACCTTCCTGGCGGCCACTTCACTCATCGTAACCATTCGAGCCTCCGGTAAAACAAGGACGTCTTCGTGATTGCTCTCAACGGAAATGGTATCACAGGATGCCCCCCGCGGGCATGAGCGTGAGCTCCTCCAGGGACGCGTTCGGGGGCAGCGAGGCCATCAGCACGGCCGCCCGCGCGACGTCCTCGGGCCGCAGCATGCCCTCGCGCGCCGGGCCCCCCGGAATCGCGTCCCACAGGGGTGTATCGACGGCGCCCGGCACCAGCACACCCACCCGCACGCCGTGGGCCCGCATCTCTTCGGCGAGGACGCGGCTGAAGGCCACCACCCCCGCTTTCGTCGCGGCGTAGGCGGCGGCGCCCGGCAGCGCACGCTTGGCGGCGATGGAGGCGACGTTCAGGATGGTGCCCGAGCGCTGGCGCATCATGGCGGGCAGCGCGGCGCGGCAGGTGACCATCACCGCCCTGAGGTTCACCGCGAGCATGAGATCCCAATCGCCGGGCTTGGCGTCCGCGACGGCCCCGAACGCCGCCGTGCCTGCCGACGTCACCAGCACGTCCAGGCGCCCCAGCTCGGCCACCGTCTGCTCCACGAGCATCTCGACGGCGCCGTCGTTCATCACGTCGGTGGGGATGGCGAGGGCACGACCGCCCGCATCCCGGATGTCGGCGGCGATGGAGGCCACCTCCGAGCGCGAGCGCGCGGCGAGAGCGACGGCCGCCCCTTCCGCGGCGAACGCCAGCGCGACGGCGCGGCCGATGCCGCGCCCGGCGCCGGTGACGATGGCGACCCGCCCCGTGAGCGCCGGGCTCAAATCTGCAGCCCCCGGCTGGACTTGATGAGCTCCATGAACTCCGCGCGCGTCTCCGGGCGCTCTCGGAAGGCGCCGAGCATGGCGGAGGTCACCGCCCTCGAATTCAGCTTCTCCACGCCGCGCATCAGCATGCACAGGTGCACACCCTCCATGACCACGGCCACGCCGCGCGGCTCCAGCGCCTCGTGGAGCGCGTAGGCGATCTGCGTGGTGAGGCGCTCCTGCACCTGCAGCCGCCGGGCGAACATCTCGACGAGGCGGGGAATCTTCGACAGGCCGACGATCTTGCGCGCCGGCATGTACGCCACGTGGCACTTGCCGAAGAACGGCAGGAGGTGGTGCTCACAGAGGCTGGCAAAGTCGATGTCCTTGACGATCACCATCTCGTCGTACTCTTCGACGAAGAGGGCCTCGTTCAGCACGTCCTTCACGTCCTGGTCGTATCCCGACGTCAGGTACCGCAAGGACTTCGCGACGCGCTCGGGGGTCTTGGCGAGCCCCTCGCGCCGCGCGTCTTCGCCGAGCTCACCGAGGAGCTGCTCGATCAGCCGTTCGATCATGCGTCCTCACCCCGGTATTCGAACCGGTTCTTGGCCGTCTCCACCACGCCCACGCGCGACAATCGCGCGCCGTCCATCGCCGGCGCCAGCACGCGCCAGAACGCGCGCGCCAGGCTCTCACCGGTGGTGATGACGCCCGCGAGAGCGGGCGCGTCCTCGAGCCGCGCGTGATCGACCTCGTCCAGCACCACGCGGCGCACGGTGGCATCGAGGCGCCCGAGGTCGACCGCCATGCCCGTGAGCGGGTCGGGCGCTCCCGTCACCGTGACTTCCAGGTAGTAATTGTGGCCGTGAAGGCGGGCGCACGGGCCGTATAGCGCCTCGTTGGCCTCGTCGGAGAAGGCCTCGTTCACGAGGCGGTGCGCCGCGCTGAAATGGTAGACGCGCGTGATGGCCACCGCGCGCTCAGGCGCCATCGTAGTCCACGTACAGCGTGGGATCCTCCCACACGCGGACGGAGGCGAGGCGGTCGCGGCCGAGCTTGGCGGCGAGGATGTCCCACACCACGAGCGCGATGTTCTCGGTGGTGGGCACGCGCTCGCGGAAGAGCGGGTCCGCGTTGAGGTCGGCGTGGTCGAAGCGGTCCACGACCGCTTCGGTGACGAGGCGCTTGAGCTCGGAGAGGTCGATCACCATGCCCGTGCGCTCGTCGATCGGCCCCTGCACGGTGACGTCGAGCGTGTAGTTGTGGCCGTGCGGCACGGTGAGGCGGCCGAAGGCGCGCTCGTTGTCGTCGGCCGACCACGCCGCCACCCAGTACCGGTGCCCCGACGAGAACGCGAAGCGACGCGTGCTGCGCGCGTGACCGCTCACGCCCCCACCGCCGCCACGAAGCGTGCCGCCACCGGCTGCAGGCCGAACGCTTCCACGCGCCGGCGCCCCGCTTCGCCCATCTGCGCTCTCAGTCCGGGATTCCGCAATAACGTCTCCATGGCCATCGCCAGCTCTTCGGGCGCCCTCGGGTTCACGAGCAGCCCGGTGCGCCTGTCCTCCACGACCTCCGGCACCGCCGCCGCGCGGCATGCCACCACGGGCAGCCCCGCCGCCATCGCCTCCGTGAACACGAGGCCGAAGCCCTCCTGCACGGTGGGCAGGCAGAAGCAGTGCGCGCCCACATATTCTACGGCCAACGCCTGCCGTGAGACGTCGCCGAGGAACGTCACGGTATCACCGACCCCGAGCTCCGCGTGCAGCGCCCGCAACCGCGCAGACTCCGGACCCTCTCCTACGATGCGAATGCGGACGTCCGGGATTCGCGCGCGCAGGTGGACGGCGGCGTGGAGGAGATCGGCCACGCGCTTGCGCGGATACATGCGCGCCACGCAGAGCACGGTGGGAGGACGTGAGGCGGCGGCAGCCGGCACGTCGTCGAAGCGACGCCGCCACTCCGCGAGGTCGATCGGCTCCGGCACCACGACCACGCGTGACGACTCCACGCCGTACAACGCTTGCGCGATCGACGCCGAATACCGGCTGGACACGATCACCCGCTCTGCCAACGCGACGTTGACGCGCTCCCACCGCGCCTGGATACCCAGCAGCGCCCGCACGAGCCCGCGCTCGTTCTGCAGCTCGTCCGCAATGATCCCCTTCAGCGCCACCACGTAGCGAGGACCGGGGGGCGGTCGACTGCCAAACGGTCGACCGCCGGACGAACGATCATCACTCGCGTCGGGGGGCTTGGGGGCCCTGCCAGGGCCCCCATCTTCAATCAAAGAAGGATATCGGCGAGCGCGTGCTTTACGGTTCGATGCCCACTGGTATCCGTCGAGATCGACTCCCACCACGACGTCGGCCGTCGGTGGTTGTGCTGCGACCTGGCGGTTGTAGAGCCAGCGGTTGAAGGTGTGGACGGGGGTGCGCGTGCGGAGGGGGCGGAAGTCGACGGTGTGGCCGATAGCGACGAGACCGCGCGCGAGGCCGTCGAGGGCTACCCAGGTGCCGCTGCCTTCCGTCGGGCTCGGTGGTGTCGAGCTGAGGAACTCGAAGCGCAGGGCGTCAGCGCCCCTGGAACTTCGGCCGCCGCTTCTCCAGGAAGGCGCGCGTGCCCTCCTTGTAGTCTTCGCTCTCGAAGGCCTCCCGCGCCAGCTCGCGCAGCCGCTGCCGCCGCTCCTCCGTGTAGCCGGCGAGATAGAACTGGATCGCCTGCTTGGAGCCGCGCACCGACTGCGGCGCGTTCGCGGTGACCCCTTCGAGGTACTCCGCCGTCATGCGCTCCAGCTCCGCCTCCGGCACGAGGCGCTGGATGAGGCCGATGGTGAGCGCTTCGCGGGCGTCGAGGGTACGCGCGGAATACAGGATGTCCTTCGCGTACGCCGGCCCCACGAGGTCGACGAGCTGCCCGATCGCCTCCGAGGGGTAGATGATGTTGAGGCGGGCGGCGGGGATGCCGAACTTCGAGCCCTCGGCGGCGAAGCGCAGATCGCACGCCATGGCGACTCCCATCGCGCCGCCGATGCAGAAGCCGTAGATCATCGCGATGGTCGGCTTCGGACACTCGCGAATGGCGCTGTAGGCGGCGCCCGTCGCCTCGTTGTAGCGCAGGGAGGTCGCCGTGTCCTTGCGGTGCTCCTCGAACTCCGAGATGTCGGCGCCGGAGGCGAAGGCCTGCGTGCCCGCGCCCCGGTACACGACGACGCGCACGGAGTCGTCCTTCACGAGGCCGTGGGTGACGCGCGCGATCTCGAGCCACATGGCGAGGCTGATCGCATTGCGCATCTTGGGGCGGTTGAAGACGACGGTGGCCACGGATCCCTGCTGCTCGACGAGGATGTCCGCCGCCTGCGCACCGCTCATTTCGTCACCTCGATGACGCCCGCTGCCGCGAGCGTATCGATGTCGCTCGCCGAGTAGCCGAGGTCGCCCATCATGTCGCGCGTGTGCGCCCCCGACACCGCCGCCGCCGCGCGCACGGTGGGCGGCGTGCGGCTGAGCGACACGGGGAGCCCGAGGACCTTCACCGGCCCGAACGCCTCGTGCTCGTGCTCGTGCACGAGGCCCGCCCGCTGCACCTGGGGATCCGCGAATACCTGGTCCACGGTGTAGATGGGGCCGCAGGCGACGCCGGCGTCGTTCAGGGTCTCGATCCAGTCGGCCATGGAGCGGGCGGCGAGGCGCTCCACGATCACGGCGTCGAGCGCCTGCCGGTTCTTCGTGCGGGCCTGGTTCTTCGCGAAGCGCTCGTCCGCCGCGAGCTCCGGCACGCCGAGGGCGCGGCAGAGGCGGACCCACATGTCGTCGTTGCCGACGGCGAGGTTGATGAAGCCGTCGCGCGCGCGGTAGACGCCCATCGGCGCCGTGAGGGGATGGTGATTACCCACGGGCGGCGGCACCTCGCCCGTGTTCAGGTACTTCACCGCCTGGAACGACAGGCTGCCCGTCAGTGCCTCCAGCAGCGAAGTGGAGACGTGCTGGCCGCGCCCCGACTGCGCGCGCTCGACGAGGGCGACGAGGATGCCCATCGCGCAGAAATAGCCGGCGAGCAGGTCGCCGATGGGGATGCCGATGCGCAGCGGCGCGCTTTCAGGCGTGCCCGTCAGCCACATGAGGCCGGACATGCCCTGCACGATCTGGTCGTAGCCGGGGCGGTCGCGGTACGGGCCCTCCTGCCCGAAGCCGGAGATCGAGCCGTACACGAGGCGTGGGTTGTCGCGGCTGAGCGACTCGTAGTCCACGCCGAGCCGGTGCTTGACGTCGGGCCGGTAGTTCTCGACCACCACATCGGCGCGCGCCGCGAGCTCCTTGACGATCTTCACCCCGCGCGGGTCTTGCAGGTTCACCACCGCGCTCTTCTTGTTGCGGTGCAGATCGGCGTGATCGAAGAACACGCGCCCGCGGTCCGATTCTCCCGGGCGCTCGATGCGCATGACGTCGGCGCCGAAATCGGCCAGGATCTTCGTGCAGGTGGGCCCGCTGCGCACGGTGGTGAGATCGACGACGCTGATGCCGGACAAGGCGGCGCTCACGACGGCCAAGTGTAGCAGACGCGCGAAGCGTGGACGGCGACCTGGCCGGCGCGCCATCGCATCCGGCAGGGACCCACGAACCGGTCGACCAGATTGCCCGATAGGTATGGTGGCGGTGGGAGGAATTGAACCTCCGACACGGGGCTTATGAGACCCCTGCTCTGCCGCTGAGCTACACCGCCGGGAGGTAGGAACAACAGCTAGTTAGCGACCCGGAGTGTACCTCAGCTATCCCGGATGTGCCCAGAATGTGGCCGCGGCCTCTACTGGCGAAGGCCGCCTCGCCGTACCCGCGTCCTGGACGGTGCCGTCGACGCAGGAAGGGATTCCACTCGCGGGAGCGTCCTTCGGCTGCGATCCGCATGCTCACGACCACGACGAGAAGCGGACGGTCACGTCGGTGCGCGTGCTCGTCGTCGACGCTTCTCCCGCGATCCGAGGACCGGGCGCGCATCCTGCGCGCCCGGTTCAGTATCACGTTGCGAAGCCCGGTCGCCTGCATCGGCGGCTCGGCATCGTCGCGCTCCTCGCGCTCGAGCCCTCGAACCGCGCCGGACGCGGAAGGAGACAACACGCTCCGCAAAAGGAACTTGACGAAAAAGATGTTTGCTATAATCCGCCCAACATTTTCGGGGTCGGAGGAACCTTCACATGCAGTTGCGGACTCAGCGATGGCACGACGATGGTGGTGCCCTCCTCGACGACAAAGCGGACGACGTGGAAGACGAGGACGCGCTTGAGGACGACGACGACTTCGACGACGACGAGGATGACGACCTCGACGACGAGGAGGAGGAGAAGGAGAAGGAGGACGTGGTCGAGGACGACGTAGTCGTCGTCGACGTCGATGAGGACGAGGACGAGGATGATGACGACGACCTCGACGAGGACGATGTCGACGATGATCTTGACGACGAGGACGAGGACGAGGACGACGAGTAGCTTCTCCTACCAGGAGGCGGGAACATGGTTGTACTGAGCGGCGAAGGCATTTTGTTCCTGCTGCGATGGTTTCATTTTCTGGCCGGCGTGACGTGGATCGGCCTGCTGTACTACTTCAACTTCGTGCAGACCCCCTTCTTCGCCACCGCGGAAGCGCCCGTGCGCTCCGGCATGGTCGCCGGCGGTCTCGTCAACCGCGCGCTGTGGTGGTTCCGCTGGGGCGCCATGGTCACTTTCATCACGGGGTGGCTGATCATCCTGCACAAGATCGGTCAGTTCGGCGGCGTGCGCGACTTCTTCACGACCTCGTACGGATGGGCAATCTTCTTCGGCGGCATGCTCGGCAGCCTGATGTGGGCCAACGTCTGGTTCGTGATCTGGCCCAACCAGCAGGTCGTGATGGCCTCCGCCGCCCAGGTGGCCAAGGGCGGCTCCGCCGTCCCGGACGCGGCGGCACGGGGCCAGCGCGCCGGATTCGCCTCCCGCACCAACACGATGCTGTCCATCCCCATGTTGTTCTTCATGGGCGCCGCCAGTCACCTCACGATGTTCGTCGACACCAACCGGGGAGCGAAGATCGGCGCGCTCGTGCTCCTCGCAGTCGTGCTCGTGGCAACCGAAGCCAACGCGATGGTTGGCACCACCGGCCCCGGCAAGAAGATGCTGAGCACGCTCAACGGAACCATCTGGGCGGGCTTCATCCTGACGCTCATCCTCTACGCGGGGCTCGAGGTCTTATTCCCGTAG
>CAYQQT010000001.1:13032-15263 GCA_964419375.1 uncultured bacterium | reverse complement strand
CTATTTCAGGAACTCGGCGAGGGCGGCGATTTCCGGGGCCACGGCGGGTTGGATGGGCATCACGGCCGTGGGCCGCTTGGGCCGGTAGCCGGGCGGATACGTTCCTTTCAGAATCTTGGCTTCCAGCAGCGCGCGGGAGGAGCCCTTAACGGGCGGCCCCAGCGGCCCTGCCTGGGAGGGATCCGCAGCGTGGCAGGCGATACACTGCGCGAGGTAGACTTGGCGGCCGCGCTGGGCGAGCGCCCCCGTGGGCGCCGGCTCCCCGCACGCGGCGGCGCCGAGCGCCACGACGAGCAGGAGCAGCACGCGGCTCACGCGAGATCCTCGGCGAGACTGCGGCGGGTCGCCTCCGTCAGCACCGCGCGCGCCCGCTCGTTGGGATGGTCGATGACGAGCGCGATCTCCGACGAGGCGAAGGCCGCCCGCGCCGCGGGCGGTAGCGCAAAGCGGACGAAGTGGACGGCGCTCAGCTTGCCCAGCTCCTCATCGGAGTGCCCGGCTTCGAAGGCGCCCACCACCACGTGCGCGCCCACCTCGAGGCGGACGTAATCGCGCGTGTCGATACCGAGCAGCTTGTCGAGGACGGGCTTGATCTGCGCTGACTCCGCGATCTCGATCATCATGGTGGCCGCCAGCTCCCCCGCCCGCGGCAGCAGCCCGTTGTAGACGTCGAGCTCGTCCTGGATGCGCGCGTCGTCGACGAGGCGCTCGGCGCGCACCATCTCCTGGATCTGGAACCACACGGTCTCCCGGTTCTCGAAGACGAAGGAGAGGTAGCGCCCCACCTGGACGCGCCGGCGCTGCTTGAGGGCGATCACCGCCTGTCGCCGCGCGTCGCGCACCTTCTCGTACTCGTAGAGGTTGAGCACGTCCCCCGCCACGATGGGCTTCACGGCTCGAGCCCGTACGCGTCCGCGAGGACCTGGATGGGATGCACGGGCTTGCGCCCCGTGCCCTGCTCGATCTGGAGCCCGGCGAGAGGGCAGTCGGTGGCGACGGTGGGCCTTCCCGCCGTCGTGATGGCGTCGAAGAGCGGCCGCGCCACCTTGAGCGACAGCTCGTAGTACTCCGTCTTGAAGCCCCAGGTGCCGTCGACGGCGGAGCACCGCTCCACCACGTCGACCGAGCAGCCGGGAATCGCGCGCAGGACGTCCGCCGACTTCGTGCCGATGTTCTGCGCACGCAGGTGGCAGGGAACGTGATACGTGACGGGGCCGCCCCGCTTCGCGAAGCTCGTGTCGAGGGCGCCCGCGGCGCGCAGGCCGGCGAGGTACTCGAAGAGATCACGCGTGGCGCCCGCCACCAGCCGGGCGTCCTCGGAGCCGTCGAGCCACGGATATTCCTGCTTGAGCATATAGCTGCACGTCGGCCCCGGCGACACGATCTCACGCCCCTCGCGTACCGCCGCCGCCAGCGTGCGCACGTTGTCGCGCACGAGCGCGCGGCACTCGTCCATGGCGCCGCCGTCCAGGTACGGCATCCCGCAGCACCGCTGCTCGGGCAGCGACACGTCGACCCCGTTCCGCTCGAGCACCTTCACCGCCGCCCGCCCCGTCGCGGGCACGTTGTACTCGACCGTGCAGGTCGTGAACAACGCGACCTTCCGTGCGGCGGGCGCGGCGGGTGCGCTCGCCCTGCGCGCCTTGAACCAGGCGGAGAAGGTCTGGCGGTGGAAGCGCGGGAGATTGCGCAGCTTGTGGATGCCGACCACCGCCTGCATGAGGGCGCGGTTCACGGAGAGCCGGTTCATCCAGTTCGAGAGCGGCGCCGTCCAGCTGCCGAGCTTGCCGATGAGGTCCGTGTTGCCGAGGAGCCGGTCTTGCAGGCTCACGCCACGGCGGCGCGCGTCCGAGGCGCGGGCGCGCAGCATCAGCCTCGGGAAGTCGACCGCCCACCGGTGGGGCGGCGTGTACGGGCAGTGATTGAAGCAGAGCTTGCACTGATAGCAGAGATCGACCACTTCCCTGGCGTCGGCCGCCGGCAGCTTCTCCACGTCTCCATCGACCGCGTCGACATCCAGCCGGTCGAACAACACCTTGAACGAAGGACACAACGGCAGGCACCGCCGGCACCCCGCACAAATGTCATAAACCCGCCGCAGCTCGGAGTCGACGGCCGATGGATCCCAGAACACCGGCGACCGAATATCGAACGCGCTCATCGAATGTCGAATGCACTCATGGATTGATGCATGGAAGGAGATGATCGAGCCGCATACCGAGGGCACGGCG
>CAYQQT010000001.1:0-12932 GCA_964419375.1 uncultured bacterium | reverse complement strand
CGGCGCGAGCAGGCGGCTAGATTGCCTCCGCCGGGTCCTTGCCCGCGATCTGGTTGAGGCCTTTGGCAAACCGGCCCGCGTGCGATTTCTCGGCTTTGGCAAGCGTCTCGAACCACTCGGCGAGCTCCGCAAACCCTTCGTCCCGCGCCGTCTTCGCCATCCCGGGGTACATCTGCGTGTACTCGTACGTCTCGCCGGCCACGGCGGCCTTGAGGTTCAGCTCCGTCTTGCCGATGGCCTCCCCGGTGGCGGGATCGCCGACTTCCTTCAGAAAATCCAGGTGTCCGAAGGCGTGGCCCGTCTCCGCGTCCGCCGTGTCCTTGAAGAGCCCGGCGACGTCGGGGAACCCTTCGATGTCCGCGATGCGAGCGAAGTAGAGGTACCGCCGGTTCGCCTGCGACTCCCCCGCGAACGCTTCCTTCAGGTTCTCGAGACTCTTACTGCCTTTCAGGCTTCGTCCTGGCATGGCTCCTCCTTGGTGGTATAGGGCGTGGGCCGCGCCGGCGACAGGCCGCGCAACGGCCGTAGAACTCGCTGCGGTGCTCGAGGACCTCGAATCCCGTGCTCGAGGCCACGCGCGCGCCCACCGCGCGCGGCACGAACGGCGGCACGTCGAAGATGCGGCCACAGCGCACGCAGGTGAAGTGGTCGTGGGCGGCGGTGTTGCCGTCGAAGCGCATGCCCGGGGCGTAAGCGCGCGCGCGCAGGAAGCCCTCCGCGGCCAGCATCCGGAGATTGCGGTACACGGTGGCCAGGCTCACCCGCGGCAGGCGCCGCCGCACGCGGCGGTACACGTCGGCGGCGGAGGGGTGGGCGTCGGTGGCGCGCACGGCGTCGAGGATGAGCGCGCGCGGCGCGGTGAGGCGCTTGCCCCGCGCGCGCAGCGACGCACCGGACACGGGGAGCGCGACCGCGCGCTTGTTGGTAATCATTATCAATTAGCGCGCGCGATCGTACGCGTGGGGGCGCGCCTTGTCAAACGGGTGCGGGGCGCCGGGCTTACGAGCGCGAGAGGCGGGCGGCGACGGCGCGGAGCATCTCGTCCACGCTGAACGGCTTCTGCAGATACGGCACGGCGCCGTCGAGCGCGGAGGCATCGCCGGTGAGGAGGATCACGCGGCGCGCGAGCGCCGGCCACTCCCGGGCGATGTCCCCGGCGAGCATGGCGCCGGAGGAGCCGGACAGGTGCAGGTCGGAGATCACGAGATCGAAGGGGCTGCGCCCCATCGCCTCCAGGGCCTCCTCGGCGGAGCCGACGGTGGCCACCGTGTAGCCCCGGCTCTTGAGGACCTCGGCCACGAGCTCCTTGATCTCGGGCTCGTCGTCCACCACGAGGATCCTCGCCCCGGCGCCGGCGGTGGCGGTGGTCACGCGCGCGCCAGCGGCCTCAGCCGCACGCGGGCGGCCGTGAAGTCGAGCACCTGCGCGGGCTTGAGAGGACGCGGGCGGTGGCGCTCCACCAGCTCGGCCGAGCGGTCGAGGAAGAGCCTGCCCTCGTCGGCGAAGAGGCCGCGGCCCGGACGCAGGATGGCGGTACGGATCTCGATGAGCGTCACGCGCACACGGGCCCACGCGCGGCGCGTGCGCAGGCTGAGGAGCACCCAGCCCTCCGGACCGCGCATCGGCTCGGCCGCCTTCACGGGGGCGTTCATGTAGTACACGTTCGACGTCCGGATCGTGTTCTGGCTCATCGCAATCCTCGCTCCTCCATCAGGGCCGTGACTTCGCGCAACGTACCCGTGAGCACATCGTCCAACCCCGCTTCCGCGCGATACGCGGCCATGGCCGCAGACACCCGCTCCCGGGCGGTGCCCGCCTGCTCTGCGCGTACGCGCGCGGCAGCGGCGGAGGCCGCCAGCGCCTGGCGCGCCTCGGTGAGCCCGCTCACCATCGAGCGCACGGTCCCGATCTGGGCGCGCACGGCCTGCGGTCGCAGCGCGGGAGCGCCGAGCGTGACCACCGGACTGTGGACTACGGGATCGATCTTGCTGGCCAGCACGATCTCCGGCCGCCAGAGAGCGACCGCGGATTCCTTGAGCTTGATGCGGCGCTTCGGCAGCTCGAGACCCGGCGCGCGTGATCGGGAGCGTTGGGCGTTCATGCTCCCTCTATAAGGCAACGAAAGTGCCAGACGCTTTGGACGCTAACTCACTGAATACATGAGCGTTGTAGGAAGGTTGCCGCGGCCTGCAACGGGGAGAAGCTCCGGGGTGCCCGGAGATTCTCCCCGGGTCAATCTGACTTCACGAGACCGGAGTCGCGGATCTTCTTATTGAGCGTCTTGATGTCCACCTCGAGCACCCGCGCCGCCTTCGCCTTGTTCCATCCCGTGGCAGTGAGCACGCGCTCGACATGCCGGCGCTCGACCTCGGAGAGCGAGCCCAGCGGCCCCTCGTCCTCCGCGGCGGGGGCGGGGGCGGCGGCGCGGCCGCTGAACTCGGGCGTGAGGTCCGTGGCACGCACCTCGCCCTCCTTGAGGATCTGCAGCCGCTCGATGAGATTGCGCAGCTCCCTGATGTTGCCCGGCCAGTCGTAGGCGACGAGGCGCTCCATCGCCTCGCGCGAGAACGTCAGCGCCTTGCCCGCGCGCGCGAAGGGGGCGAGGAAGTGCTCCACGAGGAGCGAGATGTCCTCGCGGCGGCGGCGCAGCGGCGGCACCGGCACCACCACCGTGCTCACCCGGTAGAAGAGATCGCGGCGGAAGTTGCCCGCGACCTCCTCGCGGTTCAGGTCCTTCGCCGTGGCCGCCACGATGCGCACGTCCACGTGAAAGGCGCGCTCCTCCCCCACCCGGCGCACCTCGCCCGAATCGAGCGTGCGCAGCAGGCGCACCTGCATGGCGGGCGACATCTCGCCGATCTCGTCCAGGAAGAGGGTGCCGCCGTGGGCGGCCTCGAAGAGGCCGACGCGCGAGGCGATGGCGCCGCTGAAGGCGCCGCGCTTGTGGCCGAAGAGCTCGGTCTCCAGCAGCGTGTCGGGCAGCGCGCCGCAGTTGATCGACACGAAGGGGCGGCCCGCGCGGCGCGAGCGCAGGTGGATGGAGCGTGCCACGAGCTCCTTGCCGGTGCCGCTCTCGCCGTGGATGAGGACGGGGCTGTCGCTCTGCGCCACGCGGCCGATCATCGACAGCACCTCGAGGATGGCCGCGCTCTCGCCCACGATGGTCGGCATGCCGTCGCGCCGCGTAATCACTTCCTTGAGCGCGGAGTTCTCGCGGCGCAGCGCCTTCTTCTCGGCCGCCTTTGACACCACCTCGAGCAGCTCCGCGTTCTTCCACGGCTTGCCGATGAAGTCGTAGGCGCCCAGGCGCATCGCCTCCACCGCCGTCTCCACGTCGGCGTGGCCGGTGAGCACGATGAGCTCGGCGTCGATGTCGGCGGCGCGCGCGGAGCGGAGGACGTCGAGGCCGGAGGCGTCGGGAAGCTGGATGTCCACGAGGGCGACGTCGAAATCGCCGCGGCTGAGCGCGGCCATCGCTTCCGAGCCGGATGACGCTTCCTCGACCGACGAGCCGTGGCGGGACAGCACGCTCACGAGGAGGCCACGCACATCGGCGTCATCGTCGACGACGAGGACGTGAATGGTGTCCGGCATCTGGCGCCATGATAGCACTTCCGGTAGACTACCCACCTCAGGAGGACGCTTCGAATGTCGCGACCCCTGGCTCTCCGTATCGAGGGAGCCCGGCAGAACAACCTCAAGAACGTCTCGCTCGAAATACCGCACGATCGGCTGACCGTCATCACGGGCGTGTCCGGCTCCGGCAAGTCGTCGCTCGCATTCGACACGCTGTTCGCGGAAGGGCAGTGGCGATACATCGAGTCGCTCTCGACGTACGCGCGCATGTTCCTCGACCGCGTGGACCGCCCCGACGTCGACCGCATCGAGCAGATCCGGCCCGCGGTGGCGCTGGAGCAGAAGAACCCCGTGCGGACGGCGCGCTCCACCGTGGGCACCGCCACCGAGGTGTACGACTACCTCCGCCTGCTCTACGGCAAGGTGGGCCGCGTGCACTGCCCTCGGTGCGGCGCGCCCGCCGCCTCGCATTCCGCGCAGTCGATCGCGGACACGCTGCTCGCCGAGCATGCGGACGCGCGCGCCCTCGTGACCTTCCCGCTCGAGGTCCCCTCCGGCGTCGCGCCCGCCGAGCTGTGGACGAGCCTCACACGGCGTGGCTTCGCGCGTGTGCGTGTGGGCGACCGCGTGCTGGACCTGGCCGATGCGCCGCCCGCCGGCCTGGAGGGCGCGCGGGCGGTCGACGTCGTGCTGGACCGCGTGGTGCTGGATGCCCGCCGCCGTGGGCGCATCGTCGAATCGGTGGAGACGGCGCTGCGCGAAGGCGGCGGCCGCGTCGCGGTGGAGATCGTGGACGGTCCGCGCCGGCCCTTCGCGGCAGTGATGGGCTGCACCGAGTGCGGCATCGCGCTCGAGCGGCCGCAGCCGCTGCTGTTCTCGTTCAACCATCCCCTCGGCGCGTGCGCCACGTGCAAGGGCTTCGGCAATATCCTGAAATACGACGAAACGCTCGTGGTGCCGGACCGCACGCGCAGCCTGGGCGCCGGCGCCGTGGAGCCGTGGACGCATCCTTCCGGCAAGTGGTACCACCGCGAGCTGCTGAAGGCGGCGCGCCGGTCGGGCATCGATCTGCAGCGGCCGTGGGAGGCGCTCAGCGACACGGACCGGGCCTTCGTCTACGCGGGCGACGACCGCTTCCCCGGCATCAACGGCTTCTTCGAGGAGATCGAGACGTACCGCTACAAGCTCCACGTGCGCGTCTTCCTCTCGCGCTACCGCACGCAGTCGCAGTGCCCGGTGTGCCGCGGGGCCCGCCTCAAGCCCGGCGCTCTCGCCGTACGCGTGGCCGGCCTCACCATCTCCGAGTTCACCACCCTCACCATCGAGAACGCCGCCGCCGTCCTCGAGGGCCTCACGCTCCCCGCCTGGGAGACCGTCGTCGCGCGAGAGATCCTGCGCCAGCTCCAGGCCAAGCTCGCCTTCCTGCTCCGGGTCGGGCTCGGCTACCTCACGCTGGGGCGGCAGACGCGCACGCTGTCCGGGGGCGAGGCGCAGCGTATCAACCTCGCCAACCAGCTCGGCTCGCAGCTCGTGGGCACGCTCTACGTCCTCGACGAGCCGTCCATCGGCCTCCACGCGCGGGACACCACGCGCCTGGCCGATCTGTGCCGCGAGCTCGCGCAGGCGGGCAACACCGTGGTGGTGGTGGAGCACGACCGGGGCTTCATCGAGGCCGCCGACCACGTGGTGGAGCTCGGTCCCGGCTCCGGCGACCGCGGCGGCGAGATCGTCTTCAACGGACCGCAGGCGGAGTTCCGCGCCGCCACGCACTCGCTCACCGCGCGCTACCTGTCCGGACGGGAGACCATTCCGTCGCCCCTCGCGCGGCGCATCGGCCGCCGTCACCTCGTGCTCACGGGGGCGCGCGAGCACAATCTGAAGTCGGTGACGCTTCGCGTTCCGCTCAATACGCTGACCGTCGTCAGCGGCGTGTCCGGCTCCGGCAAGTCCACGCTCATCCACGACACGCTCTACCGCGCGGTGGCCCGCGCCTTCAAGCAGGAGTTCCTCTCGCCGGGGGCCTACGACGCGCTCATCGGGCTCGAGTACATCAAGGGCGTGCGGCTCATCGACCAGGAGCCCATCGGCCGCACGCCGCGCTCCAATCCCATCACGTACGTGAAGGCGTTCGACGAGATCCGCAAGCTCTACGCGGCTCTGCCCCGCGCCGACGCCCTCGGCCTCGGCGTGGGCGCCTTCTCCTTCAACGTGCCGGGCGGGCGCTGCGAGAAGTGCGAAGGCGATGGCGCGCAAAAGCTCGAGATGTACTTCTTCGAGAATGTCTACGTCTCCTGCCCGGAGTGCGAAGGCAAGCGGTACCGCCCGCACGTTCTGAGCGTGAAGTACCGCGGCCGCTCCATCGCCGACGTGCTGCGGCTGACCGTGGACGAAGCGCTCGAGTTCTTCGCGGGCCAGCCGGGCCTCGCGCGCCGCCTGCGCGTGCTGCGCGACGTGGGGCTCGGCTACCTGCGGCTGGGCCAGCCCGCCACCACGCTCTCCGGCGGCGAGGCGCAGCGCCTGAAGATCGGCGCCGAGCTGGCCGCCCGCGCCTCCACCGACATGCTGTACGTCCTCGACGAGCCGACGACGGGCCTCCACCTGGACGACGTCAAGCGCCTTCTCCTGGTGATCAACCGTTTGGTCGACGCGGGCAATACGGTGGTCGTGGTGGAGCACCACCTCGACGTCATCCGGTGTGCGGACTGGGTGATCGATCTCGGCCCCGAGGGAGGCGACGAGGGCGGCGAGATCATCGCGGAGGGTGCGCCCGACGTCATCGCCCAGACGCCGGGCTCGTACACGGGCAAGTTCCTCGCGGAGACCCTGCCGAAGCCCACCGGCCGCAAGTGACGTCGCGCCCGTTTTACGGGTGGACGATCGTCGCCGCCGCCTTCTCGGTCCTCTTCATCGCCTACGGCGCCCAGTACTCGTTCGGCGTCTTCTTCAACGCGCTCCTCGACGAGTTCGGCTGGAGCCGCTCGAGCCTCGCGGGCGCCTTTTCGCTCTACGCGTTCGGCTACTGCGTCTTCGGCTTTCCGGCGGGACGTCTCACCGACCGCTGGGGACCGCGCGTCGTCATCACGGTGGGCGCCGTGTTCCTCGCCGCCGCCCTCGCGGGCATGGCGCTTGTGACGCAGCTCTGGCAGCCGTACGTGCTGTACGGGCTGGTGGCGGCGCTCGGCATGGGCACCGCCTACGTGCCGTGCAACAGCACCGTCGTGAAGTGGTTCGCGCGCCGGCGGGGGTTGGCGGTGGGCCTGGCCTCCAGCGGAGGCTCGGTGGGGACGTTCGCGCTTCCACCCATCGCGCAGCTCCTCGTCGCCTCCGTGGGCTGGCGTACCGCGTACGTCATCTTCGGGGCCGCCGTCTTCGCCATCCTCACCTCGGTGGCGGCGATCATGCGGCGCGACCCCGAATCGATGGGCCTGCATCCCGACGGCGATGCCGCCTCCCCCCGCGGCGCCACTGACGGAGCCGGCGAGTGGCCCCTGTCCCGCGCGGTCCGCACACCGACCTTCTGGCTGTTGGGCGCCACCTTCACCGCCACCTGGGTGCCGGTCTTCATCCCGCTCGTCCACCTCGTGCCGTTCACGCGCGACCTCGGCTACTCGCCGCTCGTGGGCGCGTGGTCCGTCAGCACCCTGGGAGCCGCCGCTGTCGCGGGACGGCTCGTCATGGGCCCGCTCTCGGACCGCATCGGCCGCCGGCCCACCCTCGCGATGGCCATGGTGCTGCAGGCGGCCGCCTTCGGCGGCTTCGCCACCGCGCACGCGCTGCCCGCCCTCTTCGTGTCCGCCGCCGCCTTCGGCTACTCGTACGGCACCATCTCCACCCTCTTTCCCGCCATCGTCGGCGACTTCTTCGGACGCGGCGCGGCGGGAGCGCTGGTGGGCTTCCTGTTCATGCTCGCAGGCTCGATGGCCGCCTGGGGCCCGCTGGGTGCGGGCGCGATCTATGACGCGACGGGGAGCTACACGGCGGCGTTCGTGCTGGCGGCCGCCCTCAACGGCCTCGCCCTCGCCCTCCTCACGGTGACGCGGCCGCCGGCACTCAGCCTTGCACCGGCGTGATAGGAAAACTTTTTCCTCTTTCAATGTGTTCGTGGGCCGGGCGATACTTTGCGGGCTTTCACGACTTGCCTGCCGTCCGGGGATAAAGGCCAAAGGCGATGAGATCAGACTTTCAGGTCGGTAACACGCGGGCGAGCGGGCTCGTCGACGTCCTCGACCGCGTGCTGGACAAGGGTCTCGTCGTCGCCGGCGACATCAAGATCTCCCTGGCCGAGGTCGAGCTTCTGACCATCCGGATCCGTCTCATCGTCTGCTCCATCGATAAGGCCCAGCAGATCGGCCTTGATTGGTGGAAGCACGACCCGCATCTTGC
The DNA here is from genome assembly GCA_964419375.1 of uncultured bacterium. Taxonomy (GTDB): domain Bacteria; phylum Methylomirabilota; class Methylomirabilia; order Rokubacteriales; family CSP1-6; genus JBBDXO01. Next base: position 4,973 of record CAYQQT010000001.1, on the reverse strand, counting down.
GCCCGGCCGGAACATGGCCTCGGCGGAGAACGAAGAGCTCCGCAAGCAGGTCCGATTGCTCGAGCGGAAAGTCGCTTCGCTGACGGCGGTGGCGGGCGCGCCCCCCCGTCGGGCGAAGAACCGCATTACCTGAAGACAGGAGAATGAACGATGCCTGTTGAACGGATAAGCAGTGGCACAAGCCTCATCGACGTCCTCGACCGGGTGCTCGACAAGGGCATCGTCATCGATGCCTGGGTGCGCGTCTCCCTCGTCGGTATCGACCTCATCACCATCGAGGCGCGCGTGGTCGTGGCCTCCATCGAAACCTACCTGAAGTATTCAGAGGCGGTGGGGCAAACGGCGCCCGCGGGCCGGCTGGCCGCGGACGGGCGCGCCAACGACGCCCTGCTCGCGGAGAACGCCTCGCTGCGAGCCCAGCTCGCTGCCAGCGCTTCGCGGAAGCCCGCGGTGGCACGACGACGAGCACGTAAGGCGCAGTGACCCGCAGCACCACGCTTCGAGCCTCGCCTCGAGGGACAGCGTCGGCGAGCGCCGAGGACAAGCTCGCGCTCGCCGAGGCCCTCCTCGTGAGCAGCGACCTCGCCGACTGCGCCCAGCGCGCGCTCGAATGGCTGGCGCGGGTGGCCGGAGTGGCGCGGGCACTGTGCCTGGTCGTCCCCGTTCACGACTCCACGCAGTTCCTGCCCGTGGCCAGCGTCGGTATCCCCGCCGCGCGCGTGAGCCGGTTCCGCCTGAATCTGGAGGAGCGCGACCATCCCCTCGTGCGGGCGATGCTGGGGCCAGGGCCAGTGCGCTTCACCGCCGGCAGCGGCGACGGAGGGGAACGGCCCGCCACCCCGCTCGGCGATATGAGCTTTCTCGCGCTGCCACTGCTCGGCCTCGACGCCGGACAGGACCTGCCCGCCGGCCTCGTGCTGCTGAGCCAGCCCCGGGACATCGCGGCCGCCGACGTGCGCTGGCTCGCTCAGCTGCTGGGCCCGCGGCTGGCGGCGCTCCGCACGTCGCACGGCATCGCCGATGCCGAGCGCCGGCTCCGCCAGGAGCGCTCCCTCCTGCACAGCATCATCAACGCCGTGACCGACCCCATCTTGCTCACCGACACCGAGGGCCGCATCCTCATCGCCAACGCGCGCGCGGAGGCCCTGCTCGCCTCCGGTGAGGCGGAGAGCGAGGGGCGGCGGCGGGCGGTCGCCCTCAACAACATGCTGTTTTCGTCGGCGCTCTCGCGCAAGGCGATCGAGGAGACGGAGGCTTGGCGCCACGAGCTGCTCCTCGTCGATCCCGTGGACGGCTCCGACCTTCTCTTCGAGCTGCTGAGCACGGTCACCATCGACCCGCGCAAGGGCACGGGCGTGGTGTCGATTCTCCGCAACGTGACCGACCTGCGCCGGGCCACCGAGGAGATCGAGGAGAACTACCGCAAGCTGCGGATGGCGGAAGCGGACGCGCGCGCGGAGCGGGACCGGCTCGATCTCGTCATCGACTCCGTGGCCGACCCCATCCTCGTCACCGATCCCAACGGCGCCATCGTGATGATGAACGCGCCCGCGGAGCGGCTCTTCACGGCGGGCCGGGACAACGGCAACGAGGACGTCCAGCGCGGGGTGCAGGCCAATGACGCCCATTTCTCGTCCTTCGTCTCGAACCTCTTCTTCGAGGGCGAGGCGCTGCGCCGCAGCGGCAGCATCAGCCTCGTCGATCCGCGCACGGGGGCGATGCTGCCGGTGGAGGCCATCTCGGGCAAGATCGTGTCCGAGCACGGCGAAGTGACGGCGGTGGTGACCATCCTCCACGACCGCACGGAAGAGCTGGAGCGCGCCCGCCTCTACGAGCAGCTCAAGCGCGCCTCCGACGAGCTGGAGATGAAGGTGCGCGAGGCGACGGCCGAGCTCGTCCGGCAGAACGAGCTCCTGCGCCGCTCGCACATCGAGATCGAGCAGGCCTCCGCCCTGAAATCGCAGTTCCTCGCCAACATGTCGCACGAGTTCCGCACGCCGCTCAACGCCATCATGGGGTACACGAGCATGCTGCTCAAAGGCGTGGCGGGCGATCTCACCGTCCCCCAGCGCAGGCAGATGGGGCGCGTGGACTCCAACGCCCACTCCCTGCTGTCGATCATCAACGACATCCTGGACATCTCCCGCATCGAGGCGGGCAAGATGCCGCTCACCCTCGGCGAGTTCGAGCTGCCGAGCCTGGTCACGGAAGTGGTGGCCGAGGTGGAGCCGCTCATCGCGCACTCACGGCTGACGGTGACCACCCTCGTCGACGAGGGGCTGCCCACGCTGGTGAGCGACCGGCAGAAGGTAAAGCAGATCATGATCAACCTGCTCACCAACGCGCTCAAGTTCACACCCCAGGGGTCGGTGCGCGTCCTCGCCTCGCACTCCGAGGAGCGGGGCGAGATCACCATCGCGGTGGAGGACACGGGGATCGGTATCGCCGAGGAGGACTTCGAGAAGGTGTTCGAAGACTTCCGCCAGGCGGACAACTCGCCCACCCGGGAGTACGGGGGTGCGGGCCTCGGGCTCGCCATCTGCCGGCGCCTCGCGGGCACGCTCGACGGCCAGCTCACCGTCACCAGCAAGCTCGGCCTCGGATCGACCTTCACGCTGGTGCTCCCGCGCGTGGCCAGAGAGCAATGACGGCCGCGGCGCCACTCATCCTGGTCGTGGACGACTTCCTCGACAACCGGCAGATGTACGCCGAGTATCTCGCCTTCTCGGGCCTGCGCGTGGAGGAGGCGGAGAACGGCCACGAAGCGCTGGAGAAGGCCTTCGCCATGCTGCCCGATCTCATCGTGATGGACCTCTCGCTGCCGGGGATCGACGGCTGGGAGGCCACCCGGCGGCTCAAGGCCGACGCGCGCACGAAGCGGATCCCCGTCATCGCGCTCACCGGCCACGCGCTCGCCGGACACTCGAAGGGCGCCATGGACGCCGGGTGCGATGCGTTCATCACCAAGCCCTGCCTCCCCGAGCGCCTGCTCGAAGAGGTGCGCAGGACGCTCGCCACATTCCAGCATGAACACTAACTCCGGGAGATAGCCCTCATGGCCGGCACGCCGAAGTCCAAACCCCGCTCGAAGAGCAAGCCGCCGGAGAAGCCGCGCGCCACCGCGCCGCGCAGAGCCGCGCGGCCGGCGCCGAGCCCGCCGCCCGAGAGTCACGTGGCCGCCCCCAGCTCCCGCGTCATCCGCGAGGAACGCACGCACGTGCCGGCGGTGCCGGAGGCCCGGCCGCGCAAGGCCGCCTCCGACAAGGGGTCCGAGCAGCGCGGCAAGTACGTGTACTGCGTCGTCCGGTCCGCGGAGCACCTCACCTTCGGGCCCATCGGCTTCGGTGCCGAGCCCGCCGAGGTGCACACCGTGCACCACGCGGACATCGCCGCCGTGGTGTCCGACACGCCCCTCGAGGTCCTCGACGCCACGCGCGAGAACGTGCTCACGCACGAGCGCGTGAACGAGGCGGTCATGCGCGACCACACCGTCATCCCCATGTCCTTCGGCACCGTGTTCAAGACCCGGGACGACATCATCGAGCTGCTGCGCGGCGCCTACAGCGCCTTCCAGGACGTGCTCACGAAGATGGAGGACAAGGTCGAGTTCGGCCTCAAGGTGCTGTGGGACCGCGACGGGGTGGTGAAGGAGATCGAGAACGAGGACGAGGACGTCCGCCGCCTCAAGAGCGAGATCTCTTCGCAGAAGGGCTCCACCTACTTCGCCCGCGTCCAGTACGGCCGCCTCATGGACGCCGCGCTGCAGACGCGCTCGGAGCAGTACGTGGCGGAGATCTTCGAGATGCTGCGCGACGTGTCGGTGGCCTCGCGGGCCAACAAGCCCATCGGCGACAAGATGATCATGAACGCCGCCTTCCTCGTCGCGCGCGCGAGCGAGTCTGCCTTCGACACCAAGGTGAAGGCCATCGGCGCCAAGTACGATCACCTCACCTTCCGGTACACGGGGCCATGGCCGCCCTACAACTTCGTCAACATCCGTCTGAAGCTGGAGCGCGCCAAGCCGGCGGAATGAGCCGCACGCCCGACGCCACCCTCTCGCACGAGCTGCGCACGCCGCTGAACGCGATGGTGGGCTGGCTGTGGTGGATCCGCGAGGGTGGCTTCGACCCCGCCCGCCAGGCGCGCGCGATCGAGACCATCGACCGCAACTGCAAGGCGCTCGCCCAGCGCATCGAGGACCTGCTCGACGTGTCGCGCATCATCACCGGCAAGCTCAGGCTCGACATGACGTCGGTGGCGCTCGCGCACATGGGCGCCGCCGTCACCGCCGTCGGCAGCGCGCGCGAAGCCCTCGACGCCGTGAACCGCGAGACGCCGGACGTGGTGGTGTCGGACATCCGCATGCCCGGAGAGGACGGGTACGCCTTCATCCGCAAGCTGCGCGCGCTGTCGCCCGAGCGCGGAGGACGCACGCCCGCCGTCGCCCTCACCGCCTACCCGCGCGTGGAGGATCGCGCGCGCGCGCTGGAGGCGGGCTTCCAGATGCACGTGCCGAAGCCCGTGCAGCCGAATGAGCTGGCGGCGGTGGTGGCGGCCCTCGCGGGGCGCACGGAGGCGGCGTGATCATCCTCGACACCCTCCTCATCGGCGGCATCACGTTCGTCTTCCGCAAGCTCGCGGAGGCCGTCGACGCCCAGCTCAACGACGATACCGTGCTGCGCGAGGAGCTGCTCGCCGCGCAGATGCGGCTCGAGCTGGGCGAGATCGACGACGCGCAGTTCACCGAGATCGAGCGCGAGCTGCTCCAGCGCATCCGCGAGATCCGCGAGCGCACCCAGGGCCCCGCCCTGGAGCCCGGTAAGTACACGGTCTCGGGCATCGAAGCGACGTTCGGCGGCGACGAGCGCGACGACGACGACACGGACACGGACGCGCGCCGCCGGTAACGCCGACTTCCGCTTCTTCGGCGGCAAGGGCGGCGTCGGCAAGACGGCCATGGCCGGGATGGCCGC